>NZ_JBFTQY010000041.1:0-56915 GCF_056399245.1 Rhizobium sp. 01N447_2 | reverse complement strand
GCACCTCGCCGCGGCCGGAGCGAACGATCTTCTCGCCGCCGTCGAACACCATCCGCTCCCACCAGGGGGCGGCGGCATATTCTTCAGGAGTCGGCGCCCCGCGCAATTGCGAGCGCTTGGTGAAGAGCTTCACGAAGGGCGAGAGTTCCGGCTCGAAGAGCACCGTCGGCGGAATGGAGGTGGCGAGGTTGCGCGGCTTGAAGGCCGTCGAGGTGATCCAGTAGATCGGCGCCAGGAAGATCAGCGTGATGACCAGTACGGCGGCGATCGCCACCCGGTTCAGCGCGCGTTCGGAGCGGGTTTGGACGGCAGCCATCTCAGCGCTCCTTCACTTTGTTGAGGTACTTGACGTAGATGTTGGTGATGGCGAGAACCATGACGAGCACGATGTAGGCGAGTGCGCAGGAGCGCCCCGTCTGCCATTCCTGGAAGGCCATCTTGTAGAGCCGGATGGAGATCACCTCGGTCGTCGGTTGGCTGGTCAGGATGTAGGCGAGGTCGAAGGTCTTGAAGGCCTCCATCGTACGGAAGATGATTGCGATCATCAGGATCGGCGCCACCAGCGGCAGCGTGATGCGGAAGAAGGTATAGAACGGGCCCGCCCGGTCGATCGCCGCTGCCTCGTAGAGATGCTTCGGCACGGCCGAAAGGCCGGCAAGCGACAGCAGCATCACGAAGGGCGACCACATCCAGATGTCGGTGATTGCGACCGCATAGAGCGCCATGTCCGGATTCGACAGCCACTCGAAGGAGCCGAGGCCGAGTGCGTAGTTGATGATGCCGAAGGACGGGTCGTAGAGCAGCTTCCAGAAGAGGCCGACCACGGCCATCGAGAGCATCATCGGCAGCAGCAGCAGCGTCGTCAGAAGACCCTTCAGCGGGATATCGCGGTTGAGCAGCATCGCGGTGCCGAAGCCGACGATCACCTGCCCCGTCACAGAGACGATCACATATTTCGCGGTGATGGCGAAATTCGACCAGATGAAAGGATCGTTCAGCAGGTCGCGGTAGTTCTGCAGCCCGACGAAGTTCGCCGGCGCGTTCGACGAGGCGCGAAAGTCGGTGAAGGAATAGCCGAGCGAATAGATCAGCGGAAAGATGTTGAAGACGATCAGGAACAGGATCGTCGGAATGATGAAGAGATTGCGAATTCGGATGTCGCTCATGCCGCGAGATGCGGCACGCGATTTCGTGTCCAGCGATGTCATGACTGCGGTGGCCAATCCTCTCCTCCTCCGAGAGTCGGCGCCGGATGCCGGAAAAAGCATCACGATGCGCGAGGTGAATTCCGGGCGCCGCGCCCTCTCGAACCGCGCCTTTGGGCGCGAGATGCAGAATGCAACGGAGGGGCGACGGAGCCCCTCCGCTGATGGCGTTTGCTATTTATTGCGTCCGTATTTCTTGAACGTCGCGTTCCAGTCCGCTGCTAGAGAGTCGAGCACTTCCTTCGCCGTGCCTTGGCCGGCGGTGACGAAGGGATAAATGCGCTGGTTCGCCTGGATCAGCAGTTCGGCATATTCAGGTGTTGCCCAGAAGTCCTTGACCTTGAACATGGTCTCGTAGAAGGCCTTATTATAAGGCGTGGCGTTCTGAAATTCCGGCGATTCAAGCACTTTGGCGCTTGCCGTGTAGCCGCCGAGTTCAGCCCAGCGCTTCTGGGTCTCGTCCTTGATGAACCATTCGAGGAATTTCATCGCCTCTTCCTGGTTTTTTGAGTAGGAGATGACCGATATGCCTTGGCCGCCGAGCGCTGCGAATTGCTCGCCGTTCGGGCCTGCCGGATTGGCAAAGAAGCCGGTAACCTTGGCGTTCGGGTTGGACGCCTCGTTCACCAGGGCAGGGAAGAAGGCGAAGTAGTTCATGCTCATCGCCGCCAGGTTCTCGGTGATCGCCTGGTTGTTCTCGACGAAGAAGGACTTGGCCCAGCCCGGAGGCGTAAAGCCGTAGAGCTCGCGATAAAGCTCGAGCGCCTTGACGTTCTTCTCGGAATTGATGATGCCGTCGACCTTGTAGCTCTGGTAGTCGCCGAGTTCGCCTCCAAACGAGAAGATCGCGTTCTCGACACCCATGACGAGACCGTCATAAGAATTGTCGGTGTAGATGGCGATTCCGTATCGCTTCTGGTCTGGACGGTGGAAGAACTCGGCGATGTCACGCATCTGGGCCCATGTCTTCGGCGGGGCGAGGTCGTAGCCGTATTTGGCCTTGAACGCCTCCATCTCCTTGGGATCTTCGAACCAGTCCTTGCGGTAGGACCAGCCGACGGCGTCGCCTTCGGCCGGAACTGACCAGTACTTTTTCGAGTTCGACGGATATTCGGAGTAGTATTTCACCGTTGCCGGGGCCATCACCTGGGTCAGATTGTGCTTGGTGAAGAAGTCGGTCAGATCGACGTAATGGCCGGCTTCTGACGCCGCCCCAATCCACTGACTGTCACCGACGACCATGTCATAGGCTGAACCCTTGGCGTTGAACTCGGTGAAGGCCTTGGTCTGGAAGTCGCCCCATGGTGTGGTCTCGACCGTGACCTTAACGCCGGTTTGAGCCTCATATTCGTTGGCGAGTTCCTGAAGGTAGTTTGCCGGGTCCCACTCGGCCCAGAAGATGGTCAGTTCCTGGGCCTGTGCGGACGTTCCGCAGGCCCACATCAATCCGACACCGGCCAACAGACCGGTCATAGTTTTGCGCATAACGTTTCCTCCCATTTATGCACGCTTCCCGCTTCATCGCGGGCCTCCCGATCTGGCTTCCCGATCCTCCTGGGTGGTGTTCGGGCTGGGGGTCCTCCTCGACCCCTAGCTCGTTTCAGATCTCAAGCCTGAATGTCGTTTCCCTGATCTGGTATTACCAAATGCCATTATCGTCAAGCGCAACCTCGGAGAGCTTTCATCAAAGGCTCGTCGTCGAGGTGTCAACGTCTTTCCCCCGCAATTGCGGGCCTGCTGACGCAGTCTTGTCGGACCGTCTCACATTCATCATCATCGCCGATCCAGACCACAATACAAGAATATATTACTGACACTGGTCTAACCAGTTGGTGCGCCAAGTGTGGGCGCCCCACGTCATGCCTCGCTCTCTGCCTGCCGTAATGCGGTATCGACTAGCGCCTTGGCGGCCCACTCGGCAACAGACTGCGCGCCTTCCGAGGTCAGGCCCCAGATATCCTTCAATACGATCAGCACTTCGACGCCGAAGACAAGCGAAAGAGCCTGTGCAAGGCGTTCCCGGGATTCGGGCGGCACGGTGCCCTGCAGGGGGGCAGTCACGCTCTTCAGCAGGTCGACCCGGTGGCCGCGCTTGAACAGCGGCTCGTTGCCGAGCGTGCCGGCCTGGCGCTGCGCCCACTGGTCCAGCGAAAGTTTCAGCGCCGCCTTGAAGGTGGCCTCGAACTCGTCGATGCGCGGCATCGCGGTCGCCAAGAGGTCGGCAACGCGGGTGCGTGCATCCGGACTGTCGCACGACCAGCCGAGTATCGGCCCTAGAGCCTCATCCACCACGGCATGCACGAGCGCGGCCTGGCTCGGAAAGTAACGGTAGGCCGTCGCGCGCGAGACTTCGGCAGCCTCGGCGACTTCACTTACCGACGGTGTGATGCCGGACTGCATGAGCCGCGTTGCCGTTTCGAGCATCAGTTTTCGCGTTCGGGCACGCGGGCCTCGCTCGGTCCTGGCTGTTTCGTTCTGTTGACGTGAGACATCCATGTCTTTATGATACGCACGTCTCACAATTTTGCAAGGGCCCGTCGCTTTGCCCCGAACGTGAGATATGCCGGGAGGAATTCACCCGGTCGCGGAGGGGAAATGAAGCAGATCTACGTGGTCGGCACGGCCGACACGAAGGGCGAGGAGCTTGCGTACCTGGCCGCTTGCATCGAAGCGGCGGGCGGGGGTGTTGTCCGCGTCGACGTCGGCATAGGCGAGCCTGCGACCGCCGTCGATGTGAAGGCCGACGCAGTGGCGGCGTGCCATCCGGACGGGGCGGAAGCCGTTCTTGCCAGCGGGGACCGCGGAAGGGCGGTCGAGGCGATGGGCATTGCCTTCGCGCGCTTCCTCGCGGAGTGCCAGGACATCGCCGGTGTCATCGGTATCGGTGGAGGCGGGGGCACTTCGATCATCACTGCAGGCATGCGTCAATTGCCGCTCGGTCTGCCAAAGATCATGGTCTCGACGCTCGCATCCGGCGATGTGGCGCCCTATGTCGATGTTTCCGACATCGTGATGATGCCCTCGGTCACGGACATGGCGGGCCTGAACCGGCTGAGCCGTGTCATCCTTCACAACGCCGCACAGGCGATCACGGCCATGGCCCGCCGGCCGGCTGAGGTGACTGCATCCAAACCGGCCCTCGGGCTTACCATGTTCGGCGTTACCACACCTGCCGTATCCGCCATGGTCGAGCGCCTCCGAGCGGATTATGATTGCCTGGTCTTCCATGCGACAGGCACGGGTGGGCGCGCGATGGAGAAGCTTGCCGACAGCGAACTGGTCTCAGGCGTGCTCGACATCACGACGACCGAGGTCTGTGACCTGCTTTTCGGCGGCGTCTTGCCTGCCACCTCGGACCGTTTTGGCGCCATTGCTCGCAAAGGCTTGCCCTATGTCGGCTCGGTCGGTGCGCTCGACATGGTGAACTTCTGGGCGCCGGAGACCGTTCCGGAGCGCTATGCCGGCCGGCTGTTATACCGCCACAACCCGAACGTCACCTTGATGCGCACGACGTCGGCCGAATGCGCGCAGATTGGCGGCTGGATCGGCGACAAGCTCAATCTCTGCCACGGCCCCGTACGCTTCCTCATTCCCGAAAAGGGCGTTTCGGCCCTCGACATCGAAGGCGGTCCGTTCTTCGATCCGCAAGCCGACGCCGCGCTTTTTGCCGCGCTCGAGGCGACGGTGAAGCCGACGGCATCGCGACGTCTTATTCGCCTGCCGCTGCATATCAACGATCCGCACTTCGCCGAGGCCGCCGTCGCGGCCTATCGTGACATCGCCAACCCCTGAGAGACAAATTGATGCCAGCCATACCGCGCAAGACCATCCTCGAAAAATTTCACAGCATGATCGCAGCCGGCGTGCCAATCGTCGGCGGCGGCGCCGGCACCGGTATCTCCGCCAAGGCCGAGGAGGCAGGCGGCATCGACCTCATCATTATCTACAATTCTGGGCGCTACCGCATGGCGGGGCGCGGTTCGGCGGCCGGGCTGCTGGCCTATGGCAATGCCAACGAGATTGTGAAGGACATGGCGCTCGAAGTGTTGCCTGTCGTGAAAAAGACGCCGGTTCTCGCCGGCGTCAACGGCACGGACCCCTTCGTGCTGATGCCGCGCTTCCTCGCCGACCTCAAGGCAATGGGCTTTTCCGGCGTACAKAACTTCCCCACAATCGGCCTCTTCGATGGCCGGATGCGGCAGAGTTTCGAGGAGACAGGCATGAGCTACAATCTGGAGGTCGAGATGATCGCCACCGCCCACGGGCTCGACCTGCTGACGACACCCTATGTCTTCAACGAGAGCGAGGCTGTCGCCATGACGGTCGCCGGCGCCGACATCGTTGTGGCGCATATGGGCGTGACGACCGGCGGCACGATCGGGGCCACCTCCGGCAAGTCCCTCGATGACTGCGTCGATGAGATCACCGCGATCACCAAGGCGGCACGTTCCGTGCGCGACGACGTCATCGTGCTCTGCCATGGCGGCCCGATCTCCATGCCGGAGGATGCGCGCTACGTTCTCGAGCGTTGCCCTGGCTGCCACGGCTTTTATGGCGCAAGCTCGATGGAGCGCCTGCCGGCAGAGGCGGCAATTCGCAAGCAGACCGAAGATTTCAAGGCGCTCGCCCTCGGCGCGATCGTCTGAAGAAGGATGTGGAGGAGGCGGTTTCATGGTAAAGGACAAGTACTTCATCTATCCGAAGGACGTGAGCGCCTTCGGCTTCGACTGGGGCAAGCTGTCGCTGACTGTGGCGCCCGAGGTCAACGGCGCCAGCCGGTTTTCCGGCGGTGTCGTCGAACTGCCGAGCGGCGAGGGCCATTCCCGCCACAATCACCCTGGCGCGGAGGAAATCATTTTTGTGATTTCCGGCGAGGGCGAGCAGATGGTCGAGGACGAGACGGGTAATCCGATCACGCGAAAGGTCGCCAGCGGCTGCACGATCTATATTCCGGAAAGCCGCTTTCATTCGACGAAGAACACCGGCGGCGGGCCGATGCTCCTCTTCGTGGTCTACTCACCGGCGGGGCCGGAGCTTGCGCTTCGCGATTTGCCGGACTTCCGCCTGCTGCAGCCGGGCTTCTGAGGCGTCGCATCCATTTTCTGGGAGGAAAGACAATGAACGACAATGCAGGGCAAACAAGGCAGGCCGCCGTGACGCCGTTCGATACGGCCAAGCTCGACCGTCTCATGGAGGAAGCCGGTATCGACGTCATCGTCGCCACCTCCAAACACAACACGCAATATCTCATGGGCGGCTATAAGTTCATCTTCTTCGCCGCCATGGATGCGATCGGGCATAGCCGGTATCTGCCGATGGTGATTTATGAGAAAGGCGCGCCCGATCACTCCGCCTATGTGGGGAACCGCATGGAGGGCGCAGAGCACCAGAACAATCCATTCTGGACGCCCGCCGTGCATACGGCGACATGGGGCACGCAGGATGCCGCCGGGCTCGCCGTCGAGCACCTGAAGAAAATCGGCAAGGCTGGTGGGCGCATCGGCATCGAGCCAGCCTTCCTGCCATCCGACGCCCGCGACCTGCTTGCCTCTCGGCTGGATGGCGCTCGATTTGTCGATGCCACGCATGTGTTGGAGCGGCTAAGGGCCGTCAAGACGCCGGGTGAACTGGCAAAGCTGAGACGCGCCTCCGAATTGATTACCGACTCTATGCTGGCGACGATCGCGGCGGCTCGCGCCGGCTCGACGAAGATGGAGATCATCGAGCAGCTGCGCCGGGAGGAAACGAACCGCGGCCTGCACTTCGAATATTGCCTGCTGACGCTCGGCTCCAGCCACAACCGCGCGGGCTCGCCGCAGGCCTGGGTCGAGGGCGAGATCCTGTCGATCGATTCCGGCGGCAACTATCACGGATATATTGGTGACCTCTGCCGCATGGGTGTGCTCGGCGAGCCGGATGCGGAGCTGGAGGACCTTCTGGCCGAAGTCGAATGCATCCAGCAAGCGGCCTTCGCCAAGGTCAGGGCAGGGGCTGCGGGCAGGGAGATGATCGTGGCAGCGGAGGCCGAGCTCAAGGCCTCGCCGTCGGCGGCCTTCACCGACTTTTTCTGCCATGGCATGGGCCTCATTGCCCACGAAGCGCCATTCCTCATGACGAACCACCCCGTCACCTATGATGGCATCGATGCCGACAAACCGCTGGAAGCCGGGAACGTGATCTCGGTCGAGACGACGATGCTTCACCCAAAGCGCGGATTCATCAAGTTGGAGGATACGCTTGCCATCACCGATGGCGGCTATGRAATGTTCGGCGACCGTGGCCGCGGCTGGAACCGCGGCGGAGGGTGATTGCAGGCCCAACCGCAAACAAGGCCCGGCAGATGTCACCTGCCGGGCCTTTTGTTCCTTGGTGCCGTCGTCTCAGGTGTGGTGGATCTCCGTTCCCAGCACCTTCAGGCATTCGCGGATAAAGGCGGCGAGCGCCGTCCAGCCCTTGGCCGAAACCATCGTGCCATCGACATAGGCTTCGGTAGGCGAGAGGTCGATATAGGTCCCGCCCGCCAGGGTGACTTCGGGTTCGCAGGCCCCAAGTGCACCCACCTTCTTGCCGCGAACGACACCGTCGACCGCAATCAGGATCTGGACCCCGTGGCAGATGGTGAAGATCGGCTTCTTCTGCTCGTGAAAATGACGCACCATTGCCTGCACCCGCTTGTCGGTGCGGATATATTCCGGTCCGCGCCCGCCGGCGCAGTAGACGGCATGATACTGGTCGAGCTGGTTCTCAGCCTCGGAAAACGTCTTGTTGATGGTGACGTTGTGCCCGAGTTTTTCGGTGTAGGTCTGGTCTCCCTCGAAATCGTGCAGCGACGTCCTGAGGATGTCGCCGGCCTTCTTGTCCGGGCACACGACGTGCACCGTGTGGCCGACCGCCTCCATCGCCTGCTGATAGACGAAGATTTCGTACTCCTCGGTGAAATCGCCGGTGAGCATCAGGATTTTCTTGCCTGGCATGGGTTCTCCTCCTCGTTGTCAGGTCGGGCAGGCTCGTCCTTGCCCGGCGCGGTTGCTCAGATTTCGTCGAATGCCGGCAACAGCCGGTCGCGCGAATGTTCGATATGAATGCGCATTGCGTTCGCAGCCGCGCCCGGGTCGCGCGCTGCAAAGGCATCGAGCAGCGTCTGATGCTCGGCGAGCGCCTCCTCGGTGACGCGGCGATGGAACATCAGGCGGAAGATATGGAAATGCGTGTGCTGGAATGTCAGCATCTCGCGGATCAACTCGTTGCCGGCAAATTCCATGATCCGGTCGTGAAAGATGGCGTCCTGGCGCGCGAAGGCCGAATAGTTCGCTCGTTCGTCCCTGTTGTCGCTGCGTGTCATCACGCCTGCGGCCTCGGTGAGTATGGCGAGCTTTTCGTCGTTCATCGCCTCGGCCGCCTTCGCAGCGCCGGCAGGTTCCAACAGCAGACGCAGTTCATAGAGCTCGTCGAAGCGGTGGCGCGTGATCTGGGGCGCGGCACGATAGCCAACGAGATGCTGCTTGACGACGAGGCCTTCGCCTTCAAGCCGGCCGAGGGCTTCGCGGATCGGCGTATGGGAGACGTTGAACTCCTTGACCAGGTTGTCGACCGTGATGCGCGTCCCCGGCGCAATCTTCAACGACATGAGCTGGTTGAAAATTGCCTCGTAGACGTCGCCCGCCAGGCTGTTGGCGCGCGGTATCTGGGTTGTGCCCGTTGAGGGTTCCTTCGGTTTCGTTGAAATCATCTGCTGCCTTGCCTCTTGACAGGTCCAATCGCTAGCACGATGCTGCGGCCAAGACAATCCTATATCCTATACGATTTAATATAGGGAGGAAAAATCATGCGCATATCCGAAGCGGCAGCGCTTGCACTTGCCACCCGCCTGCTGGAAGAGCATGGCGCGCCGCGTGACCATGCGGCCCTGCAGGCTCGCGTCCTGGTAACGGCGGAGATGAAGGGGCACCCCTCGCATGGCCTGTACCGGCTTCCGCGGCTGGTCGAACGGATCGAGCGCGGGGTCATTGACCCGCAGACGAAGGGCACGCAGCGCTGGCGCGCGGATGCGGTGCTGGAGGTGGAGGGTTCGTCGGGATTTGGCCCCGTCGTCGCCATGGCCGCGATCGAGCGGCTGGCGCCTCACATTCCGGATCTTGGCATCGGCCTTGTCGCCGTGCGCAATGCCAACCATCTCGGCATGCTTGCGCATTATGTGGAGGCGATCGCCGCAATGGGTTTCGTCGGCATCGCGCTCTCGTCGAGCGAGGCACTGGTCCATCCCTTCGGCGGCACCCGGGCCATGCTCGGCACCAACCCCATCGCCATCGCCGTGCCGACCGCCGAGGAACCGCTCGTGCTCGACCTGGCCACCAGCCTCGTGCCGATGGGCAGGATCCATCATCACGCGGCGACCGGCAGACCCATTCCCGAGGGATGGGCGCGCGATGCGGCCGGCAACCCGACAACCGATCCGGGGCGTGCCAAGGCCGGCGCAATTGCGCCCTTCGGCGACGCGAAGGGCTACGGCCTCGGCATCGCTTTGGAGCTGCTGGTGGCAGCTCTTGCCGGCTCGGCGCTCGCACCCGATGTGCGCGGCACGCTCGACAGCCAGTCGCCATGCAACAAGGGCGACGTCTTCATCTTGATCGAGCCCAGTCTGGCGCCGGGACTGCCGGCGCGACTGTCGACCTATCTCGATGCCGTGCGCGCTTCACCACCCGCCAGCGCCGGCGAACCGGTTCTCGTCCCGGGCGATCGTGCCCGCCGGCGGCGGGCGGCGGCAAGCCGCAACGGGTTCGAGATCGACCAGCGCCTCTGGGAAGACCTCAACGCGCTTTCGCGCCCTCGCATTCTGGCGTTCGAGGGACAAAGATCATGAGCCTGTTTGCCGCCTTGAGGCTGCCGCGGGAAATCCTGTTTGGCGTCGGCCAGCGCCATGCGCTCGCGAGCGTCGCCAGCAGGACCGGCCGGCGCGCACTCGTCTGCACGGATGCGCGTTTTGCCGCAACACCCGTTTTCGCGGAAATGATCGCCGCACTTGAAGCGGCCGGCATTGTCGTCCTGGTGCATGACCGCACGCTGCCGGACGTACCGCAAGATACGGTCGCGGTTTGCGTTGAGGCCGCGCGCGGTTTTGAGCCCGATATGGTGATCGGCATCGGTGGCGGCAGCTGTCTCGACATGGCGAAATGCGCTTCGCTCCTGCTGGCTCACGGCGGCGCGCTCGCCGATTACTATGGTGAGTTCAAGGTGCCGGCGCCTGTCCTGCCGGTCATCGCCGTGCCGACGACGGCAGGCACGGGCTCCGAGGTGACGCCGGTCGCGGTTGTTTCCGATCCTGACCGTATCCTGAAGGTTGGCATTTCCAGCCCATATCTCATCGCCGCAGCGGCGATCTGCGACCCGGAACTGACCTTATCCTGCCCGCCTGGGCTGACGGCGATTGCCGGTGCGGATGCGTTGACGCATGCCATCGAAGCCTTCACGGCTATGCGCCGCCCCGGCGATCCTGAACTCGCGCAGCAGCATGTCTTCATCGGCAAGAGCGATCTCTCCGACCAGTTCGCGCTGCATGCCATCCGGCTCCTCAGCCGGAGCCTGGAAAAGGCCTTCGTCGACGGCGCCGACATCGATGCGCGCGCCGATGTGATGATGGGCGCGCTCGCAGCCGGCTGCGCCTTCGGAACGGCGGGCACCGCTGCGGCCCATGCCGTGCAATATCCGGTCGGTGCCTTGACCCATACGCCGCACGGCCTCGGGGTTGCGACCATGCTGCCCTATGTGATGACATATAATCGCCGCGTCGCGGGCGCGGACATCGCCATTGTCGGTAGGGCGCTCGGTCTCGATCCCACCGGAGTGGAGGACGATGAAACGATTGCCGATGCCGCGATCGGCGAGGTGAGCCGTCTCTTCGCCGCGATCGGCATCGCGCCGACACTTGCCGGGCTCGGCTTGCCGGAAGACCGTATCGACTGGGCCGCAGAGCAGGCGCTCGGCATCGGCCGGCTGATCAAGAATAATCCACGCTCCTTCGATGCGGCCGCCATGCGCGGCCTCGTGCGCGCCGCCTATGACGGCGACCTGGCCGCTTCCGCCCTCTGACCTGGGAAACCATCATGAACCTCAACCAGCATTCTTCGCATCCAGACCACGATCCCTTCGAGCTCAGCGCGTTCTCCCGCGGCCTCTATATTGGCGGCGCCTGGCGGCCTGCGGCGGGCGAGGGTCGGATCGAGGTGATCGACCCCTCGACCGAGGCGGTCATTGCCGCCGTGCCGGACGCGACCCTTGCGGATGCGGCAGCGGCCGTTGAGGCTGCCGCAAGCGCGGCGGAAAGCTGGCGCGAGACCCCGCCGAGAAAGCGTTCCGAGGTCCTGCGCCGCTGCTTCGAACTTATGGTGGAGCGCTCCGAAACGATTGCCAGGCTCATTTCGCTCGAGAACGGGAAGGCGTTGCGTGACGCGCGCGGCGAGGTGGCCTATGCGGCGGAGTTCTTTCGTTGGAACGCCGAGGAGGCGGTGCGGATCTCTGGTGAGTTCGGCCTTGCCCCGGCCGGCGGAAACCGCATCGTCGTCGACTACCAGCCTATCGGCATCTGCGTTCTCATCACACCGTGGAATTTCCCGGCCGCGATGGCGACCCGCAAGATCGCGCCGGCCCTTGCCGCAGGCTGCACCGTCATCCTGAAACCCGCGAGCGAGACGCCGCTGACGGCCTATGCGCTTGGGGCTCTCTACGAGGAGGCTGGCGTGCCGCCGGGCGTCGTGAACGTGATGACAACATCGACGCCAGGCCCCGTCATCGCCGCCATGCTGGCCGACCCGCGCGTGCGTAAACTCTCCTTCACAGGCTCGACCGGCGTCGGCCGCACGCTTCTGGCGGAAGCAGCGAAAAATGTCATCTCCTGTTCCATGGAACTCGGCGGCAACGCGCCGTTCATCGTTTTCGACGATGCGGACATTGACGCGGCGATCGAGGGTCTGATGGTCGCGAAAATGCGCAATGCGGGCGAGGCGTGCACGGCGGCAAACCGCATTTATGTCCAGTCCGGTATCCACGATGCCTTCGCGGAAAAATTTACCCGACGCATGGCCGCCCTCAGGGTCGGCCCGGGTGTGGATCTGGATACCGAGTGCGGTCCGATGATCACGCGCAAGGCGATGGAGAAGATCGAGCGCCTTGTTGCGGACGCCATTTCGCACGGCGCGCGCGCGCTCTGCGGCGGACGAACATTGGCAGGACGCGGCTTTTTTTATCCGCCGACGGTGCTTGTCGATGTTGCCCCGGCCTCCGACATCGGCTGCGAGGAGATTTTCGGTCCCGTCGCGCCGCTCTACCGTTTCGAGAGCGAGGCAGAGGTCATCGCTGCCGCCAACGATACGGAATATGGCCTCGCCGCCTACATCTATAGCCGCGACATTGGCCGCGGCATGCGGGTCGCCTCCAAGGTCGAGGCCGGCATGATCGCCCTTAATCGTGGACTGGTCTCCGATCCCGCTGCCCCCTTTGGCGGTGTGAAACAGAGCGGCCTTGGACGTGAAGGAGGGCAGCATCACGGTATCGCGGAGTTCATGGAAGCCAAGTACATTGCGACAAGTTTCTGAGGGAGGAACCTGTGGCCGCCGATCCGTTCCGCATTCGTGACCATGTCGCAGATTTCGACGCGATCGTCGGCGATATCCGTGCTCGCAGCCTTGCAACGCGGCGCACTGTCGCCATGGAGGCCAACATCGCCTACGGGGCTTTGCCTGGCGAGACGCTCGATATCTTCCTGCCAAACAGTGCCGGCTCGGACATGCCGATCCACATGTTCATCCATGGCGGCTATTGGCGGATGTTTTCCAAGGAGGACTATTCCTGCGTCGCTGAGACTATCACCGGCGCTGGCACGGTCGCAGCCATCGTCGATTATTCGTTGATGCCCATGGCGAGAATGGACGTCCTGGTTGGTCAGGTCCTGAAAGCCAAGGCTTTTCTACTGGCGMATGCCGATCGTTTTGGCGCCACGTCAAAGCGGTTCTCCGTCAGTGGCCACTCCGCCGGTGCACATCTTGCAACCTTTCTCTTCCATCGTTCGCCAGCGCCTTCGGGCGTAGTTGCTGCTTTCCTGCTTGGCGGGCTATACGATCTCCAGCCCCTGCAGACGTCCTTCCTGCGTGACGAGATCGCCTTGAGCGACGAGGAGGTGCGACGGTTTACGCCCATGCATCAAGAGCACGATCCTGCAACGCGTGTCGCTATCATGACCGGCGAACTGGAAACTGATCCGTTCAAAATACAGGCAAACGCGTTCAGGGACATTCTTGCCGCCCAAGGGCTTGACGTACGGGCATCGCAGGTCGCAGACGGCAATCACATGAGCACGGTACGCGATCTCGCCGTCGCTGGCACGCCTGTGGCGGCGGCATTGCGCGCCTTTATTGCCAATAATGCCAGTGAGGAACCGAAGCGATACACCTTCCCTTGACCGCCGGCTTTTCGTGATCGTGGCAATCGAAGCGTGATGCATCGGCTCCTATGGCCGGTACCAAGTCGTGCCGATCCGCGTCGTCGAACGTGGCGCAAAGCCCGACCGAGTCCTAAAAATCCGCCACTTTGCCCCAGGCGGATCCCCCGAACCGGTCGGGATGATAGGGCCTGGGATCGACGATCGGCTCGTCGCCTGTGACGATATCGGCAATCAGATGACCAGCGCCAGGCCCGATGCCGAAGCCGTGGCCGCTGAAGCCGGCGGCAAGGATGAAACCCGGCAGGGTGGCGATCTCGCCGATCCCCGGCACGCCATCGGGCGTGCTGTCGATATAGCCTGCCCAGGCCGCGCTGATGGCGGTCTTCTTCAAGGCGGGCAGAAGCTCGAGCGCCCGCGCATGGGTGAGGGCAATGGTGGCCTCGTCGACCGTCGGGTCGAGGATGCGCATGTGCTCCATCGGCGTCGGCCTGTCGAGCCGCCAACGGGCCAGAGATTCGTGACCCGAACGAAACCCTTCCAACCCACCGGGTGCGAGACTGCGCCAGCGCCGGGCGAACATCGGCAGGAACTGCCGCGCGAAGCGGAACTGCTGTGGCGTCGGATCGACGCGGGCGCGGCCGCTGATCGCCAGCGTGTGGCCGCCATCGCGGCGTCGCGTCACCGACACGGCTGATGTATGCAGCGCATCCAGAAGGCTGCCTGCGCCCGGAGATACGGAGAGGATCGAGGAGCGTATCGAGGCTTGCGGAAATCGAATGCCGAGCTGGCGGCAGAAGGAGGAGGCCCAGGCGCCACCGGCCAGGATCGCGATTTTCGTGCGGATCGTGCCGTGCTCGGTGACGACGCCCGAGAGCCTGCCGCCTTCGACGTCGAGGCCGCGGGCCGCACAGGATTGATGCACCGTGCCCCCGAGTTTAAGGATCGCACGCGCGACGGCCGGCGCAGCGCTCGCCGGATCGGCGGTGCCGTCGGTCGGCGAAAACACCCCGCCTTTCCAAGAGGTGCCGGTGGCATGCCCGCGTTCGGTTGCCTCGGCGCTGCTCAGCATATGCGTCGTGACGCCGACCGAGCGGGCGAAATCGCGCCAACGGGCCCAACCGGACAGTTCCTCGTCGCTATTGCTGAGGTAGAAGAGACCGCAACGACGAAAGCCGGTGTCCTCGCTGGTCTCAGTGGCGAAGCGTTCCCACAGATCGAGGCTCTTCGTCGACATCGGCAATTCACGCGCGTCGCGGTTCTGCTGGCGGCACCAGCCCCAGTTGCGGCTCGATTGTTCCGCGCCGATCAGGCCCTTCTCGACGAGGGCGACCTTCAATCCGCGCCGGGTGAGGTAATAGGCCGCGAAAACGCCGACGATGCCGCCGCCGATGACCACGACATCAGCGGTGGAAGGCAGTTCCGGCGTGGTATCGACGCGATTGAGCGGTGCGGGCATGGGAGCGTCTCCGTTTTAACAGTAGTGTAGCGGATCCGACGCCACGGCTTTGCCGGAGATCGGTTGGTGGCAGCAGAAGATTCCGTGTTGGGAGGATGCCAGCAGCCGTTTGTGCTTCGGCCTGTCTCGCAACGCGATCGACAGGCCAGCGTCATGTGCTAAGGTTGGTCTGGGAAACAGGCAGCATAATCTGCTGCGTCATTGAGGGCGTGTGCGATGAAACTCGACCGGATCGACGTAAAAATTCTCTACGAACTGCAGAAGAACGGCCGCGTCACGAATGTGGAACTCGCCGAACTGGTCAATCTCTCGCCGAGCCCCTGCTTGATGCGTGTGAAGAAGCTGCAGTCGGAGGGCTATATCGAAGGTTATTCGGCCCAGATCAACGTCAGCAAACTCGGGCAGACGCTGACTGTATTCACCGAGATCACCCTGAAAAACCATCGGCAGATCGATTTCGCCCGCTTCCTGGCGGCGATCGAGAAGGTCGACCAGGTGATCGAATGCCATCTGGTTTCGGGCGGCTACGATTATCTGCTGAAATTCGTCACTGCCGGCATCGACGAATACCAGACGATCATGGAGCGCCTCACCGATATGGACGTCGGCATCGACAAGTATTTCAGCTTCGTCGTCCTGAAATCGCCGATCATCAAGGCCCACATGCCGCTAACCACCTTGTTTCCGCATTAGCCGGCGAGAGGACCGCAGCCGGAGCCCCGCTCAAACGCAAGATTTCGGGGTTCCAGACCGACCTCACCCCGTTGCCTTTCCCCGATCCAATCGGTCCTAAGCAGATGCTGATTCTCTGTCGCAGGTTGTTCTCCCTATAAGTGTAAGTTCCATACTGGTTGGAAGGACTTGCGACAGAATTTCGGGCTTGCTTTCCAAAGCCATGTTCGCTGCCACYTGCAGATCTCGTGCCGTGTAGTCCAGGCTTTTCAACACGACCTGACCGGGTGCGCGCCGTGTCTGGCAAGCGTGCAGGAGATCGGCACTCAGTGCCGGCAATAAGCCCGCACCAGTTCCGGATCCTGCTGGAGCCCGTCGAGCCAGGCCGGATCGAGCGTCGGCACGGATGAGAAGAGCAGTTGCGAATAGGGGTGCTGCGGGGCCTTCACTGTCGAGGAGGTGATTTCCTCGACCTTCCTGCCTCCAAACATCACGACGATCTCGTCGCAGATCGCCTCCACCACTGAGAGGTCGTGGCTGATGAAGATATAGGAGAGGCCGAGTTCGCGCTGCAATTCCTTGAGCAGGTCGATGACGGCGGCGGCGACCACCGTGTCGAGCGCCGAGGTAATCTCGTCGCAGAGGATCAGCTTCGGATCGGCGGCAAGCGCCCTGGCGAAGTTKACACGCTGCTTCTGGCCGCCCGAGAGTTCGCCTGGCCGGCGATGGCGCAGGTTGCGGGGCAGGCGCACCATGTCGAGCAGTTGATCGATCCGGGTGTTCCGCGCCTTGCGATCCATGCCGTGGTAAAAGACCAAAGGTCTGTCGAGGATGTCCTCCACCGATTTTGCCGGGTTGAGTGCGGTATCGGCGTATTGGAAGACGATCTGCATCTCGCGTAACTGATCGCGCGAGCGCTCGCGAGCGCTGCGACGCAGCTCCGTGCCGTTGAAGACGATACTGCCGACCGAGGCCGGCAGGATGCCGGCGATAGCCCGGGCGAGCGTCGACTTGCCGCAACCGGATTCGCCGATGATGCCGAGATTGCGGCCTTTTTCCACCTTCAGGCTCACGTGCTCGACCGCGCGAACGAGCGGCAGTCCGTCAGCCTGGCGCTGTCCATAACCCGCGACCAGATCTTCGATCCTCAGCAGGGGAGCGGTCGCGGGTTCGGCGGGGCCCACTGCGCCGCGCGGCTTTGGCTCAAAGGCAGCGAGCAGCTCCCTRGTATAGGGGTGCTTGGCATTGCTGAGGATCTCGTCGGTGGTGCCGGTTTCCTGGGTCTCCCCACCTTTCAACACCACGATGCGGTCGGCGATCTGCGCCACGACGGCAAGGTCGTGCGAGACATAAACGCCTGATATGCCGCCCTTTTTCATGACCGATTTGAAAGCCCGCAGCACTTCGATCTGGGTCGTGACGTCGAGCGCCGTCGTCGGTTCGTCGAAGATGACGAGGGTCGGGTCGCCGATCAGCGCCATGGCGGCGGCCAGACGCTGCAGCTGGCCGCCGGAAACCTGGTGCGGATAACGGCTGCCGATCGTCTCGGGTTCCGGCAGGGACAGCGCCCGGAAGAGCTCGACGGCCCGGGCACGCGCCTCATCCGGCGACATCAGCTGGTGAATACGCGTGACTTCGATCACCTGGTCCATGATCGATGTGGCCGGGTTGAAGGCGGCAGCTGCCGATTGCGGGACATAGGCGACTTCGGTGCCGCGCACCTTGGCGCGCTGCTTCTCGCTGAGCGTGACCATGTCCTTGCCGCCGACCGAAACGCTGCCGCCGGAGATACGACAGCCCGCGCGGGTGTGGCCCATGAGGGTCAAGGCGATGGTTGTCTTACCCGAGCCGCTCTCGCCGATCAGCGCGACGATCTCGCCCTCGGCAACATCGAGGCTGACACCCTTGATGATCTCGACACGTCGGCCGGAATCGGTGGTGGCTTCGACCTTCAGGTCACGGATTTCGATGAAATTGCTCATGACACACTCCGGTCGCGGATTTTCTGCGGCAGGTTGTCGATCAGCAGGTTGACGCTGATCGTCAGGCTGGCGATGGCAAGCGAGGGAAACATCACCGCCGGCGCACCGAATGGCAGGCCACCGATATTTTCGCGCACGAGCGCACCCCAATCGGCATAGGGTGGCTGGACGCCAAGGCCGAGGAAGGAAAGTCCGGAGAGCAGCAGAACGATGAAGACGAAGCGGATGCCGAGATCGGCAAGCACCGGTCCGACGATGTTGGGCAGGATTTCCGAGCGAATGAGATAGAGGGTGCTTTCGCCGCGGATGCGCGCAACCGTGATGAAATCCATTGCATTGATGTTGACGGCGAGCGCCCGGGCGAAGCGGTAAGCGCCTGGGATGTAGATCACCGACAGCGTCATGATCAGCACCGGGACTGAGGAGCCGACGGCAGCGACGACCACCAGGCCGAACAGCTTGCTCGGGATGGAGTTGAGGGCGTCGAGGAAGCGGCTGAGGATCGTGTCCAGCCAGCCGCCGGCGACCGCTGCGATCATGCCGAGCACGACGCCGCTGAAGCATGCGATCGTCACCGCCGCCAGCGAGATACCGACCGTGTAGCGTGCGCCCATCAGAATCCGCGAGAGCATGTCGCGGCCGAGATAATCGGAGCCGAGCCAGAGTTCCCGGCTCATCGGGCCGAAATAGTCGAGATCGATGATCTCGCCGACCGGGTAGGGGATGATCCATGGCGCGAAGATCGCAACGAGCGCCCATAAGAGGATCACAGTGAAGCCGATCGCGCCGACGATGTTGAAGCGATAGCCAAACCGGGTTCCGGACAGCCGGCCTGAGGTGGTTTCGGAACTGGTCATAGTCATCGGAGCCTCGGATTGGAAAGGATGGCGATGATGTCGGCGATGGTGATCAGGAGCAGATAGCCCAGGCAGAAGATCATCGCGCAGCTCTGGATCAGCGGCAGGTCGCGGGTGGCGACGGCATCCAGCATCAGCTTGGCGATACCAGGATAGTTGAAAATGGTCTCGACGATGATGACGCCTCCGAGCAGATAGGACAGCGAAAGCGCAACGGCATTGACGATCGGGCCGAGCGCATTCGGCAGAGCATGGCGAAAGACGATGCGCGGCCGGGAAGCGCCCTTGAGCAGCGCCATCTCGACATAGGGTGTGTTGAGCGTCTCGATGACAGCCGCGCGTGTCATGCGGATCATCTGGGCCGAGACGACGAAGGTGAGGGTGATCACCGGCATGGCATAGACGCGCAGCACGTCGGTCAGACTGTGGACCTCATTGGCGAAGGACAGCGCCGGCAGCCATTTCAGATAGACGGCGAAGATGAGCGCCGCGGAGGTCGCGACCATGAACTCCGGCACGGAGATGACGCCGATGGTGATCACGGTGACGATCCGGTCGTAAAGGGTGCCGCGCAGCATCGCCGCTGTGATCCCGAGCGTCAGCGCAATAGGCACGGAGAACAGCGCGGTAACGCCGGCGAGTTTCAGCGTATTGACGAAGCGGCCGGCAATGAGAGCAGCGACCGGCATTTCGTTGGCATAGGACGTGCCGAGGTCGCCCTGCAGCAATCCGACGATCCAGCGCAGGAAACGAAAGAGCGCCGGTTCGTCGAGATGCATGGCCTTTCGCAGGCCTTCGACGGCTTCCGGCGTGGCGGCTTGGCCGAGCAGGATCGTCGCCGTATCTCCCGGCAACAGCGTTGTCGCGAAGAAGACGGCGAAGGAGACGATCACCAGGGTGATCACGGCGACGAACAATCTGCTCAGTACAAGGGATAAGACCTGGCGGTTCACGGGCGTCTTCCCTTTGCGTTCGAGTTAAGTTCCATCAATGCAGATGGAGGAACTGGGGCCCGGCTGCAGCCCCAGTCTCCTTTGCTGTATCAGGCTTCAAGCCAGACATATTCCGCGAAAGCGTATCCCATCTGGCCGCCGAGCGGGTTGGCTTCCAGGCCCTTGAGCTTGGCGGTCGTGGCATCGACGTTCGAGATATAGGCCGGAATGATTGTACCAGCTTCCTGGGCGACCATGCCCTGCATCTCGTTGTAGATCGTCTTGCGCTTGTCTTGATCGAGAGAGCCGCGCGCCTCGATCAGCATCTTGTCGAACTTCTCCGACTTGTAGTGGCTTTCGTTCCACGGAGCGTCCGAGGTGTAGAGCAGGGAGAAGAGGATATCGGGGGTCGGCCGCGGGTTGATATTGCCGAAGTGGATCGGCGCCTTGAGCCAGTAATTGTCCCAATAACCATCGGATGGCACTCGCTGCACATCGAGCTTCATGCCGATTTCGGCGCCGGCCGCCTGGATGATCATGGCCATGTCGATCGACGAGCTCGCCGCATCGGAGGCGATGATCGGGATGGATTGGCCAAGCACGCCGGCCTTGTCGAAGTGGAACTTCGCCTTCTCAGGATCAAAGGCTCGCGCTTTCAGCTCTGCGTCATGATAGAAGTTCGCCGGTGAAACGGGTTGATCGTTGCCGACTTCACCGAGACCGCGCAGCGCCGATTTGACGATCTGTTCGCGATTGACGAGATACTTCATGCCCTCGACGAAGTCCCGCTTGTTGCCGGGCTCCATATCCAGTCGCATGTTGAGATTGGTATAGTTGCCGGACGTCGTCTTAGACACGGTGAAGCCGTCGCCCTGGGCCTCGACGAGGCGCATCGAGCGGGGATTGATCGTGGCTGCGAGATGGATGTCGCCCGCAAGCAGTGCGTTTACACGGGCATTGTCGTCGCTGATCGCGAAATATTCGAAGGAATCAACATTCGGGCCGGATTTCCAGTAGTTCTTGTTCTTGATCCCGACCGAGCGAACGCCCGGCTCGAAGACTTCCTTGACGAAAGCGCCGGTGCCGTTGGCTTTGGTGAAATCGGTCGTGCCGTCGGAAACGATCATGAAATGATGCATCGACAGGATGGTCGGCAGGTCGGCATTCGGGCTGGCGAGCGTGATCTCGACGGTTTGTTTGTCGACCGCCTTGAAGCCGGTCATCTGGGCGGCGATCTTGGCGACCTTCGAGCCGACGGACGGATCAAGATGGCGCTTCAGCGAGAAAACCACGTCATCGGCGCTCAGCGGCTTGCCGTCATGGAAGGTAACGCCGGTCTTCAGCTTGACCGTCCAGGTCTTCGCATCCTTGGACTCGATCGCGTCGGCAAGCTCCATCTGCGGCGTGCCTGATTTGTCGAGGAAGGTCAGGCGATTATAGAAGGAGCAGCACCGGACATAGTCGGTGGAGAGCGATGCCTTGGCGGGGTCGAGTGTATCGGCCGTCGAGGACGACCAGCCGGCCGCTTTGAGCGCGCCGCCGGAAACGGGCGTGGCGGCGAGCGCCTTGCCGGCACGGCCAAGCACGAGCCCGCCGGCCGACATGGCCACGCCGCCGGCAAGCATCATATGCAGCAACTCGCGACGGGTGGCGCCACGACGGATGGCGGTTTCGACCATGGCGTCGTCGGACCTGGTCCAATTGGTGATCTTGTCGTTCATCTCATTCCCCTTTTCTTCTGTGGCGGGCTGCCCGTTATGGGCAGGCCCGATCTGCTTTCAAAGTCAGGCGCGCGCAGCGGCCACGGCATCGGCAAGGCCGGCCATGGAGGTGAAATGGTAATCGGGTTTGGTGAACTCGGCCGGCTCGATCGTGCCGCCGTAACCCTTCACGGCATGTCGCCGCTCGATCCAGCAATTGGTCAGCCCAAGTTTCCTGGAAATCCCGATATCGTGGTACTGGCTCTGGGCGACATGCAGGATGTCGTCCTTCGAATGTCCTTCCGAGGCGACGTAGTCGAATACCTTCTCGAAGAATGCGGGATCGGGTTTCTCGGTCGCCGTATCATCCGCGGTGAAGGCGGCATAAAAGGGATTGCCGAGTTCCTTCTCGAAGAAATCGAATGCCCAGCGGCGGGCGTTGGTCATCGCCACGAGGCGGTAATCTTTGGCAAGACTGGCCAGCGCTGCGGCGCTGTCTGCAAAACCCTTCCAGCTCTTTGCCGAATCCCGCAGTTGTTCGCCATATTTTTGGTCAGTGGGCAGGCCGAGCTTCGGCGCGATCGCCAGGTAGACGCGAACGAGGTCGTCGGGGAAGAGGTCGGCATCCTCGGAGTAACGGGCTGCCCGGTAGAGGCTAAGAGCCTGCTCGCCGTCGATTTCAGTCCCCGCCTCGGCCGCGATCTCGGCGAGGCAGGTCTTGAGGCCGCCTTCGAAGTCGATGAGCGTGCCGACGACGTCGAAGGTCAGGTATTTGAATTCCGGAAGGCTCTTGCTCACGTGAATTCCCCAGTGTTCGGCTCCGATGGGAGCTCGGCTTCTCGAAGAAGAAAATTCTGTTCCGCTGGCGGGGTCTTTGTCCCGCTCTTGTATGGAAGGCCGGCTTCTGCGGTGGCCTTTCGTTGATTTCAGTGTGTCACCTGCACCGCACCGGATTCGCCGAATAGGCATCATGAGGCGGCACAAAATACCGAATCTGACCGTTTCGCGATATTCTCAGGCCTGCAGCGCCCGACGCACATCCGGGTCCTCCAGCGTCTCGTCCAGGGTGATGCGGGTGCGCTCAACGATCGCGTCTATCTCCGTTTCGGTGCAGCAGAGTGGCGGAGCATAGCCGAGCACACCATTGCCGAAGGCGCGGATGACGAGGCCGTTCTCCCAGGCGCGATCGAAGATGCGGCGGGAGGGTTCGGCGGATGCCGGCAACGGCGTCTTGTTCACCTTGTCGACCACAAGTTCGACGGCGGCGAGCATGCCGCGTCCGCGGACATCGCCGACGAGCGGATGATCTCTGAGCGACTCCAGACCCTGCATCAGCCGCGCACCGGCTCTGACGCCGTTTTCGAGAAGGCCGTTTTCATAAAGCTTCAGGACTTCGAGGCCGACTGCGGCGCTAACGGGATGGGCCGAATAGGTATAGCCATGGCCGACGGCGGCAGCACCCGCACCCTCGGCGATCGCTTGATAGACGTGATCGGCCATCAAGACGGCGCCCATGGGGACGTAGCCGGAGGTCAGGCCCTTGGCGGTGGTCATGAAATCGGGCACGACTTCATCCTCGCTGCAGGCAAAAAGCGGGCCGGTGCGGCCAAAGCCGGTGATCACCTCGTCCGCGACGAAAAGGATGTCGTGCGCGCGGCAGAATTCGCGCATGGCTTTCATCCAACCTTTCGGCGGCACCAAAACGCCGCCCGAGCCCTGGATCGGCTCGACGTAGAAAGCGGCAACGCGTTCCGGCCCGATCGCCTCGACCTTGCTTTTCAGCGCCGCAAGCGAGGCTTCGATGATCGCCTGCGGATTGTCGCCCACCGGGTTGCGATAGGCATAGTGAGACGGAATCTTATGCTGCCAATCGAAGGGAACGCCGAAGCCGGCATGGAAGGCAGGCAGCGCGGTCAAACCCGCTCCAACCGTCGAGGAGCCATGATAGCCCTGTTCGACCGAGATGAACTGATCGCGCTGAGGCTGCCCACGGGCATTCCAATAGTAGCGTATGAAGCGGATCGTGCTGTCCACCGCATCCGAGCCGCCGAGGGTGAAATAGACGTGGTTGAGATCGCCCGGTGCGCGGTCGGCGAGTTCGCTGGCAAGCCGGATCGCGGGCTCGGAGCCGAGGCCGAAATATGCCGTCGCATAGGGAAGCTCGCGCATCTGACGGGCCGCCGCCTCGACGATGCTTTCGTGGCCGTAACCGGCATTGACGCACCAGAGGCCGGCGAAGCCGTCGATCAGCTGCTTGCCGGAGGCGTCGGTGACCGTCGCGCCTTTGGCCGAGGCCAGCACGCGCACGCCAAGCTTTTCATGGCCGCGGTAGGAGGCGACCGGATGGATGAGGTGGGCGCGATCAAGTTCGATGAGGGAATTGCTGTACATGGAAATCTCCGGATCAGCCGAGTGCCTGGCTGGCGAGGGCAAAGGTGGTGGCGGTCGGATCGGCGGCGTCGTTGGCCAACGGTTTTCTCATCGTGATTCCGCCGCCGACATGGGCGAGCCCGCGTTCGGCGAGCCACGGGGAAAGGCCGGTCTCGGCCGTGGTGTCGACCCTGAGGAACCGTCCGGGCCGCCTGGCGATGAAATGTTCGATGAGTTTCCTGGCCTCGCCGAGGTCGGCGGCCACCACGGGTCCGATCACTTCGCCGCGGCCGAAGGGACGCAGACACGCGAAGCCCGAAATACCGCCGTCGCGGCGAATGACGGCGAATTCGCCGATCCCGGCGAAATAGGAGAGTAGCCCTTCGCGATCGCCGCCGAAGGCAAGGCGGTCGAGTCCCGCGATGGCGGGGAGGTCGGCATCGGTGGCGGCTTCCGTTTCCGCCGGCGCGGCGATTTCTCCGGCAAGGCCCTGATGCTGGAGCACGGTTCCCGTCTCGTGGAAGCCAAGCTTTTGGTAGAGCGGCAGGCCTGCCGTCGTCGCCACCAGCCTCAGCGGCCGGTCTCCGGCGGCCAGCAATGCGGCGTCCATGAGTTTCCGGCCGAGACCCCTGCCGCGCATCGTCTCGTCGACGATGACCATATTGATGGTCGCACAATCTCCCTTGTAAGGCGTGACGAGGACGGTGCCGACGACCTTTCCGTCCTCGACCGCAACCATCCCTTCGCTCAAGGAAAGCGCCAGCTGCCAGTCTTCCGTCCGATGCGGCCAGCCCGCCTGTCTTGAGAGCGCGACGGCGGCTTCCAGATGTTCGGGGCCGAATGGGACGATTTCGATCTGACTTGCTTGCATGGGGGCGTCCTTCATGTCGTGCCCGCCAGTCTGCCGGAGCGCTGGCGGGCAGATCGTCTGAAGGCCGTGGTTCAAGCAGTATCTTATGGCGTTGCTGTCATCGGCCGCCGCATCTTATGCTAGAATCGATTGATATTCGTGGATCCCGGGTCTGTCAGTGCATCATCGCCAGCGCTGCCGTAAAGAAGTCTTCGCCTCCGAAGTTTCCTGATTTCAACGCCAGAAGCATATCGCCCTGCGCATTGCCGACCGTGCGCAGCACCGGCACGCCGGGCGCAATCTCCGGGCCGATCAGAAATGCCGGAATGGCGAGCCTGTCGACCGCCGCGCCCGAGGTTTCGCCGCCTGCGACCACAAGGCGCCGCACGCCTCTCTCCACCAGTTCGGCTGTGATGATCGACGTCGCGGTCTCGATCGCGTGGCCGGAGGCCTCTCTTCCATAGAGCGATTGCAGCCGGGATACGGTTTCAGGCGCCGCGCTCGCGGCGATGACGACGGGACCGGCGGAGATACGGTCTCCAGCCCAGGAAATCGCCGCGGCGATCTCATCCGGACCGGCAAGCAGCCGCTCCGGGTCGAGCCGCAGGACGGGCATCGACCGTTCGGCGATGTCGAGCTGGCGGAGCGTCGCCTTGGAGCAACTGCCGGCAACGATCGCGGAAAGCCCGCCCACGGGGCGAATGGCGTCCGYCGTCGTTGCACCGCCGGAGGAAATCCGACCGGAGCGGACGAGCGCACGGGCAAGGCCGAGGCCGAGGCCGGACGCACCGGTGGACACCGGCGTTTCCAGAGCGACCTCACCGAGCGTTTCAAGATCCCGCTCGAAAATCGCATCGGCGATAACAGCGGTGATGCCTGCAGTGCGAAAGGAATCGAGCCTCGCCTTGACGGCGCCGGGTCCGGCCGCGATGGTCGTGAGATCGATCAGTCCGACAACGTTGCGCGATTGGCGGGTGAGAACCCGAACGAGATTGGCGTCATGCATCGGATTGAGCGGGTGGTCCTTGAGCGGGCTTTCGTTCAGCGGCTGTCCGCCGACGAAGAGATGGCCAAGATAGACGGTGCGTCCCGTTTCCGGAAAGGCGGGTGTCACCAGTACGATGCCGCCGCCCGCTGCATCGCTCAAGGCTTCGGTGACCGGACCGATATTGCCGGCATCGGTGGAATCGAAGGTCGAGCAGATCTTGTAGAGCACATGGCCGGCGCCCCGCTGGCGCAGCCACCGCTCGGCGCTCGCCGCCGCCGCGACGGCGTCCGAGGCCGGGACGGAGCGGATCTTCAGGGAAACGACGACGGCGTCGACATCCGGCAGCGCCAGCGCCGGATCAGGGATGCCGACCGTCTGTACCGTGCGCAGACCGTTCTTCGTCAGCGTGTTGGCGAGGTCGGACGCACCCGTATAGTCGTCAGCGATTGATCCGAGCAAAATAGCCATCGTCTAGCTCCGTGCAAAAGGTTTGAACCAGCCAAGACCGTCCAATGTGTGGCCGCGCGGGATGTATTCGCAGCCGATGAAACCGTCATATCCAAGGCGGTCGATTTCGCCGAACAGATAGGCATAGTTCAGCTCCTCCCCGTCCGGTTCGTTGCGTGACGGCACGCTGGCGATCTGGATATGGCCGGTGATCGGCAGCAGGCGTCGCAACGCCATAGTGACGTCGCCATGGATGATCTGTCGGTGATAGATGTCGAACTGCAGCTTCAGGTTCGGCAGACCGCATTCGGCAATCAGCCGCTCGGCCACGCCGAAGTCGTTGAGGAAATATCCCGGCATGTTTCGCCCGTTGATCGGTTCGAGCAGAAGATCGATGCCCTTTTCCGCAAGCCGCCCGGCCGCATAGGTGACGGAGCGCCGGTAACAGGAGGCGGCGTCTTCGTCATGAGGGTCGGCGATGCCTGCCATCAAATGCAACCGTCTGACGCCCGTTGCCGCCGCATAGTCCAGTGCCCGCGCGACATCCGCTTTCAACGCATCGAACCGTCCAGGGAGGGCCGCGATGCCACGCTCGCCTGCTGTCCAGTCGCCCGGCGGCAGGTTGAACAAGGCCTGCTGCAGATTGTTGCGGGCAAGCCGTTCGGCGATTGCCTCCGGCGTGGCTTCGTAGGGAAAGAGGTATTCGACGGCGGCGAACCCGGCCTCGGCTGCGGCGTCGAAACGGTCGAGGAACGCCCATTCGTTGAACATCATCGTCAGGTTGGCGGCGAAAACCGGCATGTCTCGCGTTCCTTTTACAGGCTCTGCGGCTCTTTGGTGGAGCTGGGCAATTCAGCGCCGGAAAGCTTGGCGTAGAGGCGCGCCAGCGAGGAATCGTCGTCACGGCCCATGCCCGCCCCGGAGGCGGCCAGATACATCTGCAAGGCGGCTGCCGCGAGCGGTACCGGATAACGCTCGGAGCGGGCCATATCTTGGACGATACCGAGATCCTTGACGAAGATCTCGATGCTGCTGAGCGGAGTATAGTCTCCGGCCAGCACATGCGGCACGCGGTTTTCGAACATCCAGGAATTGCCGGCCGACGCGGTGATCACCTCATAGACCTTGTCGAGGTCGAGGCCCTGCTTGGCGGCAAAGGTTATGGCCTCACAGGCGGCCGCGATGTGCACGCCGGCGAGAAGCTGGTTGATCATCTTGAAGGCGGCGCCTTTTCCGGCCTCGTCGCCAAGCTCGTAGACCTTGGCGGCCATGGCGTCGAGACCCGGGCGTGCCGTATCGAAGGCCTGTTTGGAACTGGATGCCATGATCGTCAGTTCGCCACGCGCCGCCTTGGCCGCGCCGCCCGAAATCGGCGCGTCGAGATAATGCAGGCCGAGAGCTTCCACCCGCCCGGCCAGATCGCGCGCGACGGCTGGATCCATGGTTGCCGATGAGATGAAGACGGCGCCGGGCTTCATCGCATGCGCGACACCTTGATGCCCGAACAGCACGGCCTCGGTCTGCGCGCCGTTAACGACCACGGAGACGACGATGTCGGCGTCCTTTGCCGCAGCGGCGGGGGTTGACGCGCCACGTCCACCCTCGTCGACGAAGCGGTCCACTGCCGCCGGCGTGACGTCATATCCAACGACGTCGAGACCTGCGCGCTTCATCGACAGGGCCATTCCAAGCCCCATGGAACCAAGACCGATGACGGCCGCGATAATGTCGGGACCTGAGTTTTCAGCAAGCGGTGACATGAGGAGCTTCTCCAGTCTCTTGAGAAAGGTCTGCGCCCCTCCGGGTGCTATCCCGGAGGGGCTTTAGAGCGCCGTGCGTCTACAAGACGCGCTAAGGACGCTCTAACATTTTGAATTTGCGCATAATCCTATCCGAAAATCGATTCCGATTTTCGGGGTTATGCGCGAGTTCAGCGATTGACGGTTTTCGCGGGAACCGTCAACACGGCCAGCGAACCAATGACCAACGCAGCCGCCAGCAGATACATGCCGGCGCTGTTGGTGCCGGTGAAGTCTTTGAGATAGCCTACCAGAAACGGCCCGAGAAACCCGGCGAGGTTACCGACCGAATTGATCCAGGCAATGCCGGCTGCAGCGCCGGTGCCAGCGAGAAATGCCGTCGGAAGCGACCAGAACAGCGGCGCGCAACTGATGGCGCCGGCAGCAGCCAGCGAGAGGCAGACAATCGAGACCGTCGTGCTCGTCGCCATCGTCGCCGCGACGAAACCACCGGCGGCGATGAGCGCTGGGACGATGAGGTGCCACCGGCGTTCGCGCAGCCTGTCGGCGGAGCGTCCGAGCGCCAGCATCACGACGAATGTGCAGATATAAGGGATCGCGGAAATCAGGCCGATATTGAGGTTTCCGTTGACGCCCGAGGCCTTGACGATGGTCGGCATCCAGAAATTCAGGCCATATTGCCCGAGCACGAAGCAGAAATAGATCAGGCACATCAGCCAGACGCGACGGTCGGTCAGCGTTGCGCCGATGCTGTGCGGGCTTGCCGTCTTGGCCTGGTTCTCCGCCTCGATATTGGCCGTCAGCACGCGTTTTTCCTCATCGTTCAGCCATTTCGCGCCCCGGATCGTATCATCAAGGTAGAAGAACGTCACAACGCCGAAAAGAATAGCCGGAATGGCTTCGATCAGGAACATCCACTGCCAGCCGGAAAGTCCGTGCGTGCCGTGAAAACTGTCCATCAGGAGACCCGAAAGCGGATTGCCGAAAATGGCGGATATCGGGATCGCCGACATGAAGGTGGTGATGATCCTGGCGCGGCGATGGGCCGGATACCACGCCGTCAGATAAAGAATAATGCCGGGGAAAAATCCGGCTTCCGCAACGCCCAGCAGGAAACGCAGGACATAGAAGACTGTTTCCGACGAGGTGAATATGAAGGCGGCGGAAATGATGCCCCAGGTGAGCATGATGCGGGCGATCCACACCCGTGCGCCAACCTTGTTCATGATGATGTTGCTCGGCACTTCAAACAGAAAATAGCCGATGAAGAAAATGCCGGCGCCGATGCCATAGGCGGCTTCCGAGAGGCCGAGCTCGCTCGACATCTGCAGCTTGGCGAAACCGACATTGACGCGGTCGAGATAGGCGACCACGTAGCACAGCATCAAAAAGGGTACGATGCGCCAGAATACCTTGCCATAGGCACGGTCTTCGAGCGTCTGGGCGGGATGTGCGCCAATGACTGGCGCTTGCGTCTGCAGCGTCATGATTTTCTCCTCCGATTGTTGCCGCGGTCTCCTGTCGATCCTCCCGCGGCACGCCGAGCCACTTTTTGGCAGCGCTGCCATTTTCATTAATCCATTTTGGCAGCGCTGCCAACAGCAAATTGGTAGCGCTGCCAAAAAAACCTTGCTTCTTGGCGAGAGCGGTGAAAAATGGTGGCAACGCGGTGGTCATCGGGCCGGCAGGTCGGACAACCACCTCAACAGTCGGGTTCAAACGTAACGATGGAATTCAAACATCAGGCGACGGTGACGCTTGCCGAAGTCGCGGAGGCGGCCGGTGTCGGTGAGAGCACGGTGTCGCGCGTGCTGCGCAACCACGGTTCGTTTTCCGGTAAGACGCGCGAGCGGGTGATGGCCGCCGTCGAGCGGCTGGGCTATGTGCCGAACCGGATCGCGGGAACGCTGGCCTCCACCGGTTCGCGTCTTGTCGCCTTCGTTATTCCCTCTTTGTCGAACATCGTCTTTCCCGATGTGCTGCGCGGTGCCAGTGCTGTTCTGGAGGAAAACCGGTATCAGGCGGTCTTCTCCGTGACCGATTATGATCCGGGCAAGGAGGAAGCGCTCGCCGCCGCGATGCTTGCCTGGCGGCCGGCGGCGGTCATGCTGGCGGGATGCGAGCATACCGAGGGTACAGTGAAGATGCTGCGCGCCAGCGGGTGTCGGGTCGTCGAACTGCTCGATCTCGACGGCGATGCTCTCGATATCGCGGTCGGCTTCTCGAACCGCGCAGCCGGGCGGGGGAGCGCTGCCTTCCTGCTCAAGCGGGGTTATCGCCGGATCGGCTATGTCGGTCACGACCTGAACCGCGATACCCGTGCCGGCAAGCGGTTTTCCAGCTTTTGCGAAACGCTCGGCGCACATGACGCCCCGCTCGTCGCCCGCGAAATTCTCCCAGGCGCTTCGTCCGTGGAAAACGGCAGGTTGGGGCTGGAGCGGCTGCTTGCCCGGACGACCGATCTCGATGCGGTTTATTTCTCCAACGACGACATGGCGCTGGGCGGCTATTTTCATTGTCTGGCTCAAGGGATCGCCATCCCCTCGAAGCTCGCCATTTTCGGCTATAACGGCCTCGATATCGGCCGGGCAACCCCACAGCCGTTGTCGACCATCCGAACGCCGCGCGTGGCGACCGGGGAGATAGCCGCGCAACTGGTCGTCGCTAATGCGCCGCCGCAGTCCGTCGATCTCGGCTTTGAGCTGATCGAAGGGGCAACCGCGTAATATTGGAGGAACTGTCATGTCCGACGCGCGCCTGCGTGAGGAAATCTGCCGATACGGCCGCTCGCTATTCGAGCGCGGGCTGACGCCCGGTTCGTCGGGCAACATATCGTTGCGGCTGGAGGATGGCGGCTGGCTGGTTACGCCGACCAACGCCTCGCTCGGCTTTCTCGACCCGGCGCGGATCTCCAGGCTCGATGCCGAGGGCCGGCTCCTGTCCGGCGACAAGCCGACCAAGGAAATTCCGCTGCACACTGCCCTTTACGATACGCGCGGCAGCGCCCGCGCCATCGTCCATCTTCACTCCACCCATGCGGTGGCACTGACCATGCTGCCGGAGATCGATCCGCGCGCCGCCCTGCCGCCGATGACGCCATATTATCTGATGCGCGCCGGCGAAACCGCGCTGGTGCCCTATTATCGTCCCGGCGATCCGGCGGTGGCCGACGCCATCCGCGGACTGGCGGGCAAGTATTCGTCAGTGCTTCTGGCCAATCACGGACCTGTTGTCGCCGGCGACAGCCTGGAGGCGGCGGTCTTTGCGACCGAGGAACTGGAGGAAACGGCGAAGCTCTATCTGCTGTTGCGCAACCTCAATCCTCGTTTCCTCAGCCCGGCGCAGGTGGCCGATCTCGTCAACACCTTCGGCCTCGACCTTCCGTCGCATCACGATCACGATCACGACGGCGATTGAAGGCGTCACTCCGCCGGACGTCGACCGCGGGCAGACGCGCAACCTTCTGCCAAACCCTGCTTTCGATACGATAGATTCTGCTTCCGATGCCGCCAATTCAGACGAGCTGTGGGTGAAGCGGTGCCTATGATTGTGACACGTCCCCAGTTCCGATCGCTCAAGGATACTCAAATGACGACGTTCCGTCCGAAATACATCACCTTCGACTGCTACGGCACGCTGACTAACTTTCAGATGGCGGAGGCGGCACGCGATCTCTACGGCGAAGAGCTCGACGAGCCACGCATGGTGGAATTCATCAAGAATTTCGCCGCCTATCGACTCGACGAGATCATGGGCGACTGGAAACCCTATGCCGAGGTGGTGCACAATTCGCTCGAGCGGACATGCAAGCGCAACGGCGTGACATTTCGCGACGAAGCCGCCCGGATGATCTATGAGCGGGTTCCGACCTGGGGGCCGCATTCGGACGTTCCGGCCGGTCTCGCCAAGGTCGCCAAGGAAATCCCTTTGGTCATCCTCTCCAACGCCATGAATTCGCAGATCATGTCGAACGTCGAAAAACTCGGCGCGCCCTTCCATGCGGTCTATACCGCTGAGCAAGCGCAGTCCTATAAGCCACGCTTCAAGGGCTTTGAATATATGCTCGATATGCTGGGCTGCGGGCCGGAAGACGTGCTGCATTGCTCGTCCTCCTTCCGCTATGACCTGATGTCGGCCCACGACCTTGGCATCAAGAACAAGGTTTGGGTCAATCGTGGCCACGAGCCGGCCAATCCCTATTACGGCTATGTCGAAATTCCTGACATCTCGGGCCTGCCTGGCGTCGTCGGGCTCTGACGGAGAGAGGCGGATGCAGTTCGAATCCTACTGGCACGACACGGCACCAGCCTTTGCCGGCGGCGCTCGGGGCCCCGTCGAAGGACATTATGACGTCGCCGTCATCGGCGCCGGCTTTACCGGGCTTGCCGCTGCGCGCCAGCTTGCAAAGGCCGGCGTCAAGGTCGTCGTGCTGGAGGCCGAACGGGTCGGCTGGGGGGCATCGGGGCGCAACGGCGGACATCTCAACAACGGGCTCGCCCACAGTTTCCTGTCCGCCAAATCAGCACTCGGCGTGGAGCGCGCCGTCGCCCTCTACAAGGCATTCGACGAATCCATCGACACGATCGAGGCGATTATCGCCGAAGAGGGGATCGACTGCAATTTCCGCCGCGCCGGAAAGCTGAAGCTTGCTTCCAAGCCGCAGCATTTCGACGCGATTGCCCGCAATTTCGAGGCCGTTCATAGAGAGGTCGATCCGGACACGGCGCTTCTGACGGCGGGTGACCTGAAAAGCGAGGTCGGGTCGCCCTTCCACGGCGCCATGCTCTCGAAGAAAAGCGCGATGATGCATATGGGCCGCTATGTCGCGGGGCTCGCCACGGCAGCCGCGCGTCACGGCGCTATCATCTTCGAAAAGGCAGCCGTGACCGCGCACCGGCAGGGCAACGGTCGCCACAGCCTGACGACCGCACGCGGCACCGTCACCGCAGACCACGTGCTGGTCGCGACAGGCGCCTATACGCCGTCGCTCTTCAGCTATTTCCGCCGCCGGATTATTTCCGTCGGCAGCTTTCTGATCGCCACGCGTCCGCTGACCGACGCCGAAATCGCGGCTACGATGCCGGGCAACCGGACCTGCGTGACGTCGATGAACATCGGTAATTATTTCCGGCTGTCGCCGGACAAGCGGCTGATCTTCGGCGGTCGCGCCCGGTTTTCCGCCACGTCCGATCAACGATCAGACGCAAGGAGCGGCGACATTCTCCGCGCCAGCCTGGCTGAAATCTTCCCGCAGCTTGCCGGCGTCGAGATCGACTATTGCTGGGGCGGACTCGTCGACATGACGAAGGACCGCTATCCGCGCGCCGGCTATGTCGACGGCGTGTGGTATGCCATGGGCTATTCCGGCCACGGCGCCCAGCTCTCCACCCATCTCGGCATGATCATGGCCGACTCCATCCTCGGCAAGACCGACCGTAACCCAATCAAGGGGCTCGACTGGCCGGCCGTCCCCGGCCATTTCGGAAAGCCGTGGTTCCTGCCGCTCGTCGGGCTCTATTACAAGACGCTCGATCGCTTCCAGTAACGGGCCGGATCAGTCCGATTGCAGCCGAAGCGGCTCGATGGGGGCAGGATTGCGATGAGTACCTGCGCGCGGTCAACTATCTGACCTGGCTGACTGGATAGATCCTGAGAACACCAAGGCTGTTATCAGTCGTGATGGCTGCAATACCCGCTTCATATGCGGCGCGGACGATCGCCTCATGCAATATCTCGGGCTCGGTATCTCCGGTAAGAACCTCCAAACAGGTTCTCACCGCCGTGAAGAATTCCTCACCATCGTCGATGGGCCATTCCTTCAGCAACAGTTGGGCAGCCTCGCGAGCGGTACGGATCACTCTGCGATCTTTCCCTTCGGCAAAAACCAGAATTATCGTTGGGAAGTTTCTCAACATATCGAATCTCATTGTGCCTGAACTCCGCGGGGCGGCCAGTGCCAATGCCGGGCCATGGTTTCGCACCGGGATTGGCCACACATGCTCGTCAACCATCAGTTAGCCAGATTGGCTTTTAGCTCACGGGCTGCCGCCTCAAGGAGTCGCTTGAATTCTTCAGAGGTCACGCCATCGGCGTGCATCACCATGGCGATCAGTGGATCGCAAAGAGCTTCGGATATCGTCAGCTCATCGTTCTTTCCGGCAGTTGCGCCAACGGAGCAACAATATCCCGACGAAAATAGCGTGTTCATGGACATACCTTGCATTCGGGGTGTTCGCAGAGAGAACGCAGCTCGGCCTGATTGCTTTTGAGGTCCAATATCCATCGGCGTCCCCGTGCGGCCGAGTGTCTCGAAAGGCATTTTTGGGCAATCCGCGACACGGCAAGGCCGGCGATAAATGCGTTCTCGGCAGCGGCCGGTGGAGCGAGAAGGCCGTCGTCGGTTGCGACCTGGGCGGTGCAATGGCAGACGGGACATGCGTCCTCATGCACTGCGACCGAGGGACCCGCCATGCCATGTGCTTGGGAGCGGCCGACATGCAGATGGGGCGGCAGGCCGGCTTTCGATGCGTGGCAGGCCGTCAGGAACTCCTGGGCCGGATGAGAATCGTCGCCGGCGAGAACGACGAACGGATTGTGGGCGTAATCTGCGATCAATCGGAGCGCTGCGGCCCCTTCCGCAAATTCCGGCAGCGCGAAGACATTGGCCGAGAAACACGCGGCCAGACAGGTCGCCAGCTTGTCCGTCTTCAGCCGGCCGAGATCAGCTTCGCTCGCCCATGGGACATGGTTCAAGTTGTCCTCGTCGATACGATCGGCATCCACGAGATAGAAATGGCGCGCGCCGTGGGCCGCAAGCTGGATGGCAATCTGCGAGCCCAAGCCGCCGCATCCGATAATGACGAAGTCGATTTCGCCAAAACCTGCGAAGTCGCGTTGACGATGGCGAAGAGGCGTCAGGAAGGCGCCGTCGTGATCCAATGCGGTGGAGACATATTCGTCCTCATCCGGCATATTGGAACCCTCCAACGAGACCCCGAATGCAGGCCCGGTAACATTGGGGCTCCGTTCCTCGACAGGATCAGCACTATTGCCGGTGAACAGAGCCCCTCTGCCGCCCCACCCCAGGCTGTGGGCGAAGAAGTTCGGGAAGTCGACGGGCGCACGGATTGCCGTTGACAATCGTCTAGACTGATCATTGACCATCAGATCGCCTCCATCTCGGCGGGCGCAACTCCGCGGATCGTCGCGGCGTAGTGACCGTAATCCTCGCCCATCGCATGGTCGGGTGTCTTCGCAATCACGTGGAATTTGCCGTCGTACCAGAGGCTGACATTGTCGCCGCTGTCATCGATCTCTCGCCGGCCCATCCGAGGATCGATCGGCTCCTTGCCGCGCAGCAGCATCTGTCCGATATCCCAGGCTTGGCGATCGAGAACTCGCTGGCGCTCGGCAAGATGCGCCTGCCGGTGCGCAATGGGTTCTTCGGCAAGCAACTGGCCGACGAGGAACAAGATCCGACTGCTCCAGGAAGGAATGGCGGCGATGTCTGGGAGGTCGAGGAGGACATCGCCGCCAAGACGTTCGATACCTTTCCGAGCTATGTCGATGAGCGGGACTTGCCGCGCGGCATAGGCGATTATGAATGCCGCTTTCCGGGCGCGGCGCTCAAGATCCGACTCGGTGGATAGGCATGCCATGCGCAAGGCGCACTCCCAGGGAATGGTGTAGGCCGTATGCAGGATGCTCTCGAGCGTCTGTAGGTCTTTCTTGTATGGGGAAACATACTGGAACTCGCCGGGCAGGGATGCCGCCGCCGAGGTCGTATAGAACCCGAGCAGGATATTCCCCGCCTCATGAAGCAGTTGGGCCGCTGTCGCGGCATGATCGCCGGCGCGCAACCTCTCTCTGGAAAGGACGATGAGCGCGCTGCCCGGCAATTCGTTCGAACTCGAAAAGGAGCACTGCGGTTCGCGCCGCACGCCAACGTAAAGCGTGTGTAGACCGGCGACCAGACGCTGATGGCCGTACTCGTCCAAGTCCGCGATCAATGCTAAGGCCTTCTCCAGATGGTCGGCGATTCGATCCAATTCCGCATCGTCGGTGATCGGATAGCCGGGCCGGGGATAGTCCGGCATGCATTGGCGGAGGAGGGCTTGCATGATACGGCTTCGCGCCGGACTTTCGATGTGCACGAGGCCGATGCCGCAAGAGAGCTGGCACGCTGTCTGACGTTCGAGTTCAAGATCCGATGCGATCAGATCCGGCTGCAGATAGCGGCCGACGACCTGCACATCGGGGCGGGCTGCCTGCCATTCCAGACTGCGCGCGAGCGCACCCATCCAGGCTGCAAGTACGGATGAACGGTAAGGGTCGGCKCCGACCGGTCCGGCAACCGCTGGCGGAAGCTCCGGCAGGCGAGTGTATCCGCCATCTGCAAGGTCGGGGAAGTAACCTGACAATGCCTCTACCCCAGCCGAACAACCGGCGAGCTTCGAAGCCGCCACAAGCGTGCGGCCATATTGGAAGCGTCGCTTCAAAAGGTTGCGTGTTGCCACGCGCTGCAGGGAGACGGAACTTGCCATCAGGGGATTGCGCTTGAGCAGGAGGCGCGCCTCATCTGCCAATTGTTGAATGCGGGACGCGGACATCGGCAGCCTCCATGGGTTTGTCTTCGGGCAGATCAAGGTTGCATCTCGGGCAAAAATGCCGGAGTTCGGGACGACTTTGCCCGGCATCGGAACGTTGTGCTTCGTCGGTTGAGAGGCACTATTCCCCAAGGGCGTCATTCGCCCGCCAGTTTCGCGTTAAAAATCCGTAAAAAAGGCGTAAACAAAGAAAAAGCCCCCTCGATAGAGGAGGCTTGGAATTTGGATAACGCAGCCGCAGCAGTCAGATCGCCAGAGCCGCCTGGACCGCCGCCCGCGCATTTGGCAGGCCCGCTCCAAAGAAATAGGCCATCTCGACGGCGTCCTCGCTCTCGGCGTTCATGCAATCCGCCGTCAATTTCCTCGTTCCGGGCGCGACAATGGCGTCCAGGCGGGAGGCGGTCTTCAGAATTGATTTCACTTGAAGCCCCGAGAGGCGGTCACCGGGATTGTGGCGGCTTTTGTAGGCCCGCTGTATCAGGGCGCATAGCCCACCCACCTGCGCCGACGCGCCTGATGTGCCCCCGAAGGGGGTGTAGTATCCGCCCCCGATGCCCGGATTGGTTCCGAACGGCACGATGGCCGACCACGGATCGGAGCCCTGATTATAGCCGAAAATCCCCGGCAGATCGGTCGTCAGCAGCGAGAAGTGCGAATAGTAGTATTCCCGCGTTCGAAAAGCGCTGTAGTCGTGCTGCGCGGCAAACGGAGAAAGCCGGTCGAGGCGCAACTGATGCCTGTTGAAGACCTCCCCGTCGTCAGAGGGGGAGACTACCGTCAATCCTTCGCCGTAATTGCTGTAGCCCGAACGGAAACCTTCGACGGTAACGGCCCCAACTGCAATGATGCCGTTGTTGTCGGCAGCAAGACTTGCCGGATAGATCAGCTGGCTCTCGCCACTGTTTCCTGCGGCGCAGACGATCGGGATGTGCCGGCTGATGGCGAGGATGAGTTGTTTGAGGACATGCCACGGGCGATCCGGATTGGAGCCTTTCTGCGCAGCCTTCGGCTCCAGTTCAGGCCCACCCTGATCAGCAACGGCAATGCGCGTGAACAGATTGGCGGCATCCTGGTTTTTCCATAATTCCAGGTCGGCCTTCAGCTCGTTCTTCGGATCAACGATGCTGCGTTTCGGGTCGGGCAGACCGCGCGGCAAGACGATCACGTCTGCTTTCTGATGATAGGCATAAAGAAAGGCCGCAATGAACTGCCTGACATCGTCTTCGAAGGACGTTCTGATCGAGATGAGCCTTGAGAAAGGATCAACGCCGAAATAGGGGATGACGTTGCGATTGCCGCTCGTGCGCAGCTCGTCGCCATTCCCATAGAAGGCTCCTTCCGGCGGAAGGCTTGGCGTGCCTTCTTCCGCAACAACGGCGGGTTCGCCGACGATCAGCCCGGCACAGCAGGTACCATGCGATGCAAAAAGCGATTCCGGATTGTAGAGCCGCCGGAGTACCCCTTCCGACGCGGCGTATTCGGCAACCAGATCACCGAGATAGTCCCGGTCGTCATTCGAAAGGCCGATATTGCCGAGCGGAGCGATGTTGAGCCCGGCAAAGAAGGCATGCCTTTCCTCGCGGTCGAAGGATGTGGTCGTATCAAGAATTTCGAGCACGCGCGCACCGTAACGATGGGTCGTCAAATCGATTGACGCCTCCCGGTCAAGCCGGGTTGCCAGATTGGGATGATCCGGAGATACGCCGACATCGATCAACGCGACCCGTGCGGGTCGCAACGGGCCGGCGGAAGCGATAGCATCCCAGACCGTGCCGGTGATGAGGGGATCGGGGAGCGCGCGTGCGGCGCTCTCATCGAGCGCTGGAGGTGCCGGCGGAGCCGATCCGTATTCTGCGTCGACTACGCCAAGGGCAGTCAGGTGCCAGAGATAATAGTAGTTGATCGGTGCGGGCTCAGGCATTTGTGTTTGATCCGTCATGGTTGTAATCCTGTTGAGCAGCAGCTGGCGAATTCAGACCCATTCGTCGTGTACGGCCTGGAACAGAGGACCGAACGCGTCGTGGAGATAGGGAGCGAAGCGTCGGGCGAGATCTCGCCCCGCCTGCGTATCGCTCGGATAGTGCAGGCCGGCCCATTCGCGATTTTCGGCGACGTTCTGGGCGATGCGGGCAAGCTCGTCGGTGGCCGGATGTTCCGGCAGGATCGTCGAGAACGCGAAGGCGATCGAAAAGCACTGGAACGAATGGTTGCTGGGGTAGGACTCGTGGACCGGCACGGCCAGCAACGGTCGGAGCATCGGCTCGAACTGGTTTGGCCGCAGCCGGTTGAACTGGCTCTTGTAGATCAGGCCGACATATTCGCAGGCCGTCAGGATCGCCTGAAAAAGGCCTTCCGTCTGCTCGAAGCCGCCAAGATCCTCGATATGCAATGCGCGGGTGAATTCCCCCACGGAGATCGTCGACTCGATTTGGATGTCGGGCAGGCGGCGCACCCGTTCGCGGTCGCGGCGTTGCATGGAGAGCAGTACCGTCGTTTCGAGGCGGGTATAATCCGGGCCGGGGGGCGGAAGTATATCCAGCTTTTCCCAGGTGAAGCGCCGCGCCGCGGTATAGGCGTTGCGTGACGGCTGCTGGTGCAGCCTGCGCAGCTCGAAGGAGGGGATAAGCTGCGACACGCCGAGGCTGCCGCCATCCATCGTCGACTTGTTCTTGTTCTTGTTCTTATTTTTGTTCTTGTTTTTGTTCAGCGACGCCTTGTTGAGCACCGACTTGTTTGCGACGCTCTTGTTGAGGACCGAGGCTACGGCCATCGTCGCCATCATGGGCCCGGGCAGGGGCGATCCATCGTCATCCGTGCCGAGGAAAAGCACAGCCCCGGAGGCTGCATCAGGTGCAGCCGGTGATGCACCGGCGAGAGGATCAGCACCGGCATCGTCCCTGGGTTCGCATGGAAGGACCGTATCCGGCTCAATCCTGAATTTATAACTGTTTAGAAATAAAACAATTTTCGATTGCGATTCCTCAGTAGTGTCCGCTTCCATTGCAGCCTCCTTGCGCGATGATGTGAAGATTTGTCCGGAGTTCAGCGCAGCTTGGCGCCGGCCTTGAGCAGGCCGTCGATCAAAATCTGCCCGCCGCCTGTGTCGAGCAGCGGATAGCCGCTGCCGCGGAAGGCGTTGATGGAGAAGCTGCCCTCGACCGTCTCAAGACGCTGCAGGTAATGCCGCGCGCCGCCGAGATTGTTGGAATGGGCGTGACTGGAGGTAAGATAGCGCAGCAGACTGTTGAAGTTCGGCCGTGCCCGGAGGGCTTCTTCGCCTGCAGCTATGGCTGCGGCATGATCGCCCGCAAGCGCTGCCGCAATGCATTTGGTCGTATCGAAGTAATATTTATGCGGGCTGTAGACGCCGAGCTCTTGTACCCAACGCGCCATGGCCACCGCCTTGTCGGGCTGGCCTGCATAGCAGTGCAGCATCGCATAGAGATCCCAGCTGAGCGGCAGGGCCGGGTTCAGGCGGATCGATTTTTCGAACAGGTTGGCCGCATAGTCGTATTCGCCGAATAAGAACGAATGGACGTGGCCGACGAGCGCAAGCGACACGGAATTCTGCGGATCGAGTTCCAGCGCTTTGCGTGCATATGCCTGAGCTTGCTCGATCAGATGCGCGTCAAGCGCGTTGAAACGTTGGCCAACCTGGAAAGTCCGGATGAATGACAGCCACGCAAAAGTCGATGACCGCGGCTGATACTGGATCTGTTCTTCCAGGCGCCGCTCCGCATTATCCAGATCGCTACGCGACAGCCGAAAGATCGCATTGACGGCGTCGATCAGGAGGCCGTCTTGCGACAATCGACTGTCGTTTGCCTGGGTCTCCAGGAAATAGGTCAGCTGATCGACGGCCTGGCTGATCAGCGCAGCGGCGGTGCCGAACTCGCCTCGCTCGAACTGCGTGCGGTTGATTGCCTGACTGCTCAGCCAATGAATACGGTTATTGATCAGGTGCTTCATCACCAGTTCGATCATCACCATGTCACCGTCAAACGTGAGGCGAAGCTGTAGGCATATCGGAAGGCTGATCCGCTGTTCGCTCTCTTCAATATCCGGCAAGGTGAAGGAGAGGTCGCTGACGCCAATGGCCAGCCCATCGGTGATGGCTTTTGCAATGAGATTCTGGAACCGTGTCGCAGCAATTTGTCCGCCCTCTCCAACACCCACCACGATAGGGGGCTTAAGGACCATGACCCATTGCCAGTCACCGTCTGCCGGCCGCCGATATGGGTTGCTGCTGGCGATTTCCGCGGGTTTGCCTTGTCTTGGCACATCCGGGGCACCCGTCAGAGGTAGCAGGGCGGAATGTTTGGCAATATCGCGGCTCGGCTGCTGTCGCGGCTCGAAGACGTCGTGGACTTGTCCTACATTGAGCCGGCTATACCAGTTCTGCCGTTCAAGCGTTAACCAGTCCTCGAATTCTGGATCGCGGATGTCTATACCTTCGAGCAACTCGTCGGTGATTTGATCCGCGGACCGCTTTGTCCGAACCTCCAGTTCGGTATCAAGAACGAGTCGGTCCATATCCAGCCAAACGGTATTCTTATCCGCAATCAAGAGATCACGCGCAGGCCCCAGACTCTTATGAATGTCCAAAAGGGCCTGGCGCAGACTGGCTGCCGCCTGGTCGTCGGAGCGATCACTCCACAACTTGTCCCGAAGCCAGATTCTCGAGCGCGAGCCCCGGGCGGACAATGCAAGCATCGCCAGAAGAGCCTGGGCCTTTTTGGATTTCGGAGTAACCGACCGCCCCCCAGCGTCCACAAGGGCAAAAGGCCCGAGCAGGAACATCCGAAACGGATCGTGCTCCTTGTTCATGCGATCCACCGGCCCCGCCCCCGTTGCCTCCGATACGCTCGTTTGGCGGCCGGAAAACCTGGCATCCGGGGACCAGTCTGCCACAACTGCGGCGTCTGGCAAGCAACCGAGAAGGGAAACCGGGATTGCGAAATGTAAATCTATGCTATGGAGATGATCGAACTGAAGCATAACCGGTTGAAATCCCTCTGCGTAACTTCGCAAACCGGCCGTAGCACCCTGCCGTCAAAGCAGCGTCAAAGAAATGTTGTTTTAGGCGCCGTAATTTTGCAGGAATCCGCCAAAGGCTGCGGAGTATTCGAAACGGCGTGTCGGAGTTGCTCCAGCAGGAGCATCGGCCGTCGTTCCGATCATCCAGCGCCGGGATGATTTCCCGGCGTTCTTTGTTTTCCTATGGTCAGGCAAGCCCGCCGATGTGGAAGCTCTTCATTTCGAGATATTCCTCAATGCCGCATTGCGCGCCCTCACGGCCAAGACCGGATTGTTTGACGCCGCCGAAGGGAGCGACCTCGGTCGAGATCGCCCCTGTGTTCAGGCCGACCATCCCGAATTCGAGCGCTTCGGCGACACGCCAGGAGCGTTTCAGGCTCCCGGTGTAGAAATAGGCCGCAAGCCCGAAGGGCGTGGCGTTGGCGATGCGGATCGCCTCTTCCTCGTTGTCGAAACGGAAAAGCGGGGCAACGGGTCCGAAGGTCTCTTCGCTGGCAAGCTGCATCTCGGTCGTCGCACCGCCGAGCACCATCGGCACCGCATATTGATTGCCTTCAGGCACGGAACCCGCGGTGGTAAGGATCCTCGCTCCCTTTTCCACCGCATCGTCGACATGGCGCTTGATCTTCTCGATCGCCGCCTTGTTGATCATCGGCCCGATATCGGTGCCGGCATCCGTGCCGGCCCCGACCTTCATGGCCGATACGCGCGCCGAAAGTTTGGCGGCAAAGGCCTCATAGACGCCGGACTGGACGAGAAGCCGGTTGGCGCAGACGCAGGTCTGCCCGCCATTGCGGAATTTCGATGCGATTGCGCCTTCCACGGCCAGATCGAGATCGGCGTCGTCGAAGACGATGAAGGGCGCGTTGCCGCCGAGTTCGAGGCTGAGCCGCTTGACGCTGTCGGCCGCGCCGCGCATCAGCAGCGAGCCGACGCGGGTCGAGCCGGTGAAAGAGATCTTGCGGACGGTCTGGTTCGCCATCAGTTCGTCGCCGATGCCGGCCGGCATGCCGGTGACGATATTGATCACCCCCTTGGGGATGCCGGCGCGCTCTGCCAATACGCCGAGCGCCAGCGCCGAAAAGGGGGTCAGGTCCGATGGTTTGACGACGACGGTGCAGCCTGCGGCGAGCGCCGGCCCGACCTTGCGGGTGATCATCGCATTCGGAAAATTCCACGGCGTGATGATCGCCGACACGCCGACGGGCTCCTTCAAAACGACGATCCGCCGATCCGCCGTCGGCGAGGGAATGGTCGTTCCGCCGATGCGGCGCGCCTCCTCGGAAAACCATTTGATGAACGAGGCGCCGTAGCGGATTTCACCGCGCGCCTCCGTCAGCGGCTTGCCCTGCTCACGGGTCAGGATCAGCGCCAGATCCTCGATATTATCGAGCATCAGATCGTGCCAGGCTTCCAGCAACGCGCCGCGCTCGGCATTGGTCTTTGCGCGCCATGGACCGAAGGCCTTTTCCGCCGCCGCGATCGCCGTTCTCGTATCGGCTCCGTCCATGTCGGGCACCGTGCCCAGCACATGCTGGGTCGCCGGATCGATCACCTCGATCGTGCGCCCGGTTTCAGCCCCGCGCCATTCTCCGTCGATCAGCCCCAGCTCACGAAGCAGACTGCTATCCCTTAATCCGTTCATTCTGTTCTCCATTGATCAGCCGAGTGCCGAAAGCACCGATGCCGTGATCGCGTCGGTCTTGTCCTTGCCGGGAATTGCGCCGATGCCGCGTGCCGTCGTCGCCTCGATTGATGCCATCACCCTTGCGGCGGCAGCCGCTTCTCCCAAATGCTCCAGCATCATCGCGCCAGACCAGATGGCGGCGATCGGATTGGCGATGCCGAGATCAGCGATATCGGGCGCCGACCCGTGGACCGGTTCGAACATCGAGGGCGCCGAACGATCGGGATTGATATTGGCGGAGGCGGCAAAGCCGAGCCCGCCCTGGATGGCGGCGCCGAGGTCGGTGAGAATATCGCCGAACAGGTTGGAGGCGACCACGACGTCGAGACTATCAGGCGCCATGACCATGCGGGCGGCCATGGCGTCGATATGGTAGCTGGTCACCTCGACATCGGGAAATTCGGCAGAAAGCCTCTGGGTGATCTCGTCCCAGAAGACCATCGAATATTTCTGGGCGTTGGACTTCGTCACCGAGGCAAGCTTGCCGCTGCGCGCACGCGCTTGCTCAAAGCCGAAACGCAGGATGCGCTCGACTCCCTTGCGGGTGAAAATCGAGGTCTCCACAGCCACTTCATTATCGGTCCCCTGGTGGACGCGGCCACCAGCGCCGGAATATTCGCCTTCGGTATTTTCACGAATGCAGAGGATGTCGAAGCCGTCAGACCGCAACGGTCCCTGCACACYCGGCAGCAGCCGGTGCGGGCGGATATTGGCATATTGCACGAAAGCCTTGCGGATCGGCAGCAGAAGTCCGTGCAGCGATACGGAATCCGGCACTTTGCGAGGCCAGCCGACGGCGCCGAGCAGGATGGCGTCGAAGGATCTGAGCGTTTCGATGCCATCGGCGGGCATCATGCTGCCATTCTCCAGATAGTAGTCGCAGGACCAGGGATAGCTGGTTGCATCAAGAGAAAATCCGTTCGATTGAGCGGCCTTTTCGAGCACGGCCCAGGCCGCTGCCGTCACRTCGCGGCCGATGCCGTCTCCGGGCAGAAGGGCAATCTTGTAGGTCTTCATCGCAGGTCCTCACAGGCTGATGAGCACACTCTTGCTCTTGCGGTTGGCGAGATAGGCTTCGCGCCCGAGATCCTTGCCGATGCCGGACTGCTTGTAGCCGCCGGTCGGCAGGATATGGTCGCGTGAGCGGCCGTAGCGGTTGACCCAGACGGTGCCGGCCTGAAGGCGGCGGGTCACGCGGATGGCACGCGAGAGATCGCGGGTGAAGAGGCCGGCGGCGAGCCCGTAGGCCGGATGGTCGGCGAGGCTGAGCGCCTCCTCCTCGTCCTCGAAGGTCTGAATGGTCAGGACCGGTCCAAAAATTTCCTCCAGAACCGCCGGCGATGTTGCCGTCACGCCTGACATCAGGGTCGGTGCGTAGAAATAGCCTTCGCGGTCGAGCCGGCGGCCGCCGGTGAGGCATTCGGCGCCGTCGTCGATGGCGGCACGGATGATACCGTCCATGCGGGCGATCTGGCGTTCGGAGATGACGGGCGAATAGTCAGTCGCCTCATCCCAGGTGGGGCCCGGGCGGATGGCCGCCAGCCTCTCGATAAGTGCTGCCGCGAGCGCGTCCGCCACCTTCGCCTCGACGATCAGGCGGGATCCGCAAACGCAGGCCTGACCGGCGTTGGAGAGAATGCTGCCGGCGATTGCGCCCGCCGCAAGCTCGAGATCGGCATCGGCGAAAACCAGCTGCGGGCTCTTGCCGCCGAGTTCGAGCGTCATCGGCTTCACGCCGGTGCGGGCGATATTGGTCATGATCGCCGCGCCGGCTGCCGTCGAGCCGGTGAAGCTGATCTTGGAGATGCCTGGATGTCCGGTGATCGCATTTCCGGTGGTCGGGCCGTCGCCGAGCACGATGTTGACGAGACCGGCCGGCAGGCCCGCCCGCACCGAAAGTTCGGCGAGATAGAGTGTGGAAAACGGCGTCATTTCCGATGGCTTCAACACCACCGCATTGCCTGCCGCCAGCGCCGGACCGAGCTTCCAGCCGGCCATGGACAAGGGAAAATTCCAGGGCGTGATGGCGCCGACGACGCCATAGGGTTCCGTCATGATCATGCCGAAGTTCGCATCGTCGGTCGGGACGAGGTCGCCGCCCTCCTTGTCGGCGAATTCGGCAAAGAAACGGATCTGCTCGGCGGTGACGGCGATGTCGCCGGCGACGAGATGACCGATGGGCCGTGTCGAGGAGAGCGCCTCGAGCCTGGCGAGGGGCTCCGCCTCGGCTTCGATCAGGTCCGCCCAGCGCTGCAGCGCCACGGTGCGCTCGCGTGGCCGCACACCACCCCAATTGCTCGTCTTCAACGCGGTCCTGGCGGTTTCGACGGCCTGATCGACAAGGACCTCGTCGGCCAGCGGGCAGCCGGCATAGGCCTTGCCGTCGGATGGACGGTGCATGTCGATGACGGCCTCGGCCGGAACCAGCCGGCCGCCGATGAAATGCCCGACGGGCGTGGAAATCGTGTTCGGATCGAAGCTGAGTGTCATCGCATGTCCTCGGGATGGGCTGAGACAAGCCTAACTGGGGAACGCGAGCAGCATGCATCGACCGGTGGTGCCGCAGCGGCGAAAAATTGCGTTTTCGCCGCTGCGGCAGTCAAATCTACGGCGTCACGTCACGGTGACGTAGATCTTGCGCACCGTCTCGATCGTCTTCCAGACGCCAATAAAGCCCGGCTTCATGACGAAGCTGTCGCCCGCCTTGTAGACCACCGGTTCACCGCCTTCCGGCGTGAGTTCGATCAGGCCGGAAAGGATGTGGCAGAACTCGAAGGTCTCGCCTTTGATCGAGCGTGTCTCGCCGGGTGTCGCTTCCCAGACACCGCTATGAACCGACTCGCTGCGGGCGACATCCTGTGCCCAGGTCTTGAAGGCAGGATTGCCCGAGATCAGCCGTTCGGGGAGGGGGCCGGATTCGCGCGGCGCGAAGGATGGGTTGGTGTCGATCGTCTTGAGGAGGGACATGATTTTGCTTTCCTAGGTTGAGAACTCAGTAGCCGCGGTTGCGATCGATCAGTCCAATCGGATCGAGGCCGGCCTGGTGCCGCTTGATGTTGCCGATCACGGCCGCCGCGGCGGTTTCAGCTTGGGTGACGCTCGCAATGTGCGGCGTCAGCAGGATCTTCGGATGGTTCCAGAAGGCGTGGTCCTCAGGCAGCGGTTCCGGCTCGGTCACGTCGACGACGGCGCCGGAGAGATGCCCGGCGTCGAGCGTGTCGACGAGCGCCTGATGATCGAGCTGAGCGCCGCGGCCGACATGGACGAGTGCAGCGCCAGCCGGCAATCCGGCGAAGAGCTCGGCATTCAGGAAGCCGCGCGTCTCATCCGTCAGCGGCAGCAGGCAGACAAGAATGTCGGTGGTTGCAAGCAGAGTATCGAGACCGTCGCGGCCGCTCAGGCATCGGATGCCGTCGATCTCGCGCGGGCTGCGGCTCCAGCCCGAAAGCGGAAAGCCGAAGGGCTGCAGACGTTCGAGCGCGGCACTCCCAAGCATGCCGAGCCCGAGCACGCCGATGCGGCGTYCGGAGGCCTGCCTAGAAGCGATCGTCTGCCAGGTCCGGCGCCGCTGCTGGTGGAGATAGGCCGGCAGGTCGCGGTGCAGCGCAAGGACTGCCAGCGTCACATATTCCTGCATCATCCTGATGATGCCGTCCTCGACCATGCGCACGACCTTGACCGACGCAGGCACGGCATCAATGCGGAACTGGTCGATACCCGCGCCGATCGAAAAGAGGATTTCGAGATTGCGGTAGCGCGCGAGATCATCCGGCACCGTCCAGGTGATCAGGTAGCGCACGGCGTCTGGTTCGATCGAGTTGGGATCCATGGAAAAAGCAATGTCGGGCAGTTCGCGCGCGAAGGCTTCGGCGAAGATGGCGCCGCGCTTCGCATCGGAATTGAAGAGAAAAGTCATTGCGTCGGCTCCTTGATCTCGATGTCATCAGGCGCAGCGGCGGCCAAGCGCCTCGATCATCGCCTGGCAGGCGAGCAGTTCGCCGGTGAGGATGAATTCGTCCGGCTTGTGGGCGCGGCCGATGTCGCCGGGGCCGCAGATGATCGCGTCGATGCCCGCGCGCTGGAAAAGGCCGGCCTCCGTGCCGTAGCTAACGGCGGCGAGCGGCTCGATACCGGTCAGTTCGCCAAGCAGGGCCGCAAGCGGCGCATCGGCGGCAAGCGAAAGCGCCGGATAGGCGCTGAGTTCGCGCCATTCCACCTGGAAGCCGAGCGGCGACAGCGCCTCGGCCGATGCTCGGAGCGGCGCCAGCAAAGTGGCGGGATCGACGCCGGAAATGGCCCGCGCTTCGAACTCGGCCTCGCAGCTGTCGGGAATGATGTTGACCGCCTGGCCGCCCTTCAGCGTGCCGACCTGAAGCGAGGAGTAGGGCGGTTCGAAGACATGCTCGAATGGGCCGGAGGTGAGGTATTCAGCTTCGGCGCGAGCGCAGGCCAGAACATCGGTGATGGCATGGATTGCGTTCAGTCCCAGGTCCGGACGCGAGGAATGGCCGGACTGGCCCCTGACCGTCAGCCGGGCGGCGGCCTTGCCCTTGTGGGCGCGGATTGCCCGCATGCCGCTCGGCTCGCCGATGATCGCGCCAAGCGGGGCTGCGCAGAGCTCCGGCAGGCGGGCGATCATGTGCGGCACGCCGCGGCAGCCGGCCTCCTCGTCATAGGAAAAGGCAAGGTGGACGGGCTGGCGAAGCGGCATGGCAGCAAGCGCTGGGACGGTCGCGAGAACGGCGGCCAGGAAGCCCTTCATGTCGGTGGCGCCGCGACCGTAGAGGCGGTCCGCTTCGGCCCGCAGGCGGAACGGATCGCTGGTCCAGCCGCCCTCGGCGGCGGGGACCACGTCCATATGGCCTGAGAGGATATAGCCTGGCGTTTCCCTCGGGCCGATGGTGGCGAAGAGGTTCGACCGGTCTCCCTCCGGGCCGGGAAGCTCCGTGACGACAGCGCCGTGGCTTTGCAGATAGCGCCGGATCCACGCCACGATCTCACCGTTCGGCGTGCCGACGACGGAGGGGAAGCCAACGAGCCTTTCGAGAATTTCAATTGCCTGCATGGGATTCCTCACAGTGCGCGGATCTTCGAGGTGCTTGCAACTGGGCTGACGGGAGGCGACATTCCAGGTTCTCACGGTGAACGACGACTGCGGCCGGTCGGGCCTAGCCAATGACTTTAGAGGACGGCCCAGGCTTTATTTGCCGAAAGCGCAGCGGATTTGGTCGATTGTTGTGTTTGCGCCGGCCTCACCAGTGAATTGTATCGAACGATCTGTTCTAGTCTCGGCAGAGAAGTTTCCGGGCACAGGCTTGGCCAGAAAAATGCGGCAGGGGGTGGGAGTGAGTGAACTGACATCCGAATCCAGGTTCGTCGATAGTTTCGAGACGCACATTGCCGGGATCGACAGCGTTGCCCTCGACCAGTTGCATGCGCTGTCGATGACCGTCGCCTGGCCGCATCGTGGCGAAGACTGGCAGTTCTTGCGGGAATTCGGCCAGGGCATCGTGGCGATCGATGACATCGGCCGCATCCTGGGCTCTGCGATGTGGTTTCCCTACGACGCGCAATTTGCCACGATCGGTATGGTCATCACCTCGCCTCGTCTTCAAACAAATGGCGCCGGGCAATGGCTCATGGGCCACGCGCTGGAGCAGGTCGCCGGGCGCAACCTCGGGCTGAATGCGACGCGTGCAGCGCGACGTCTCTATCGGTCCCTGAACTTTGTTCGCGAGGCGCTCGTCTTTCAATGCCAGGGCGAAGCGGTCTCGCCGCCGGATGTGGAGCTGCCGTCCGGTGCGGTGATACGGGCAGTGGAGGCTGGCGATCTGGAAGCGATCGCCGAATTGGACTGCGTGGCCTTCGGCACCGATCGCAAGCTGCTCCTGGCTCGGCTGATGGCAAATTCCAAAGGCATCGTGTTGACCCGCGCCGGCAGGATCGAGGCTTTCTCGCTTTGCCGGCGGTTCGGGCGTGGCCATGTCATCGGTCCTATTGTGGCGCGCAGTGACGCGGACGCGATCGCCGTCGTCCGCCCGCATGCGGCTGAGCATGCAGGATCGTTCCTGCGCCTCGACACACGCGAGCAGGGCGGAACCTTTTCCGAGTTCCTCTCTCGCTGCGGACTTCCCGTTTACGACATCGTGACGACCATGTCGCTCGGCGGCCCTTGGCTTCCGGTTTCGGGACATCAGGCAGCGCATGAGCCGAGAACCTATGCGCTCGTCAGCCAGGCGCTCGGTTGACGCAAGCCTAGCTGGCGATCGTTGTCGGGTTTTAAGCGCCGGGACAGACCGGCATGTCGATCAGAGCCTGCCGGCGCTCACATTCGGGCCGGAACGAACGATATTGCCAGAAACCTTCCGGACTTTCCCGTCGGTATACGGTCTCGAGCCAGTACACTGAGTCATCGATCGGCAAGACAGGATGCCACGCATACCATTCCGACCAGGTTTTTCCTGCCGGGTCGTTGTCCATGATCGCCACTCGCCTCCCCATCGTCAGCGCAACTCGAACATCCGTGCGGCGCGGGAGCCGTTGTCGTTACGAAACCGGATTTCGGCATCGTCACGATCAGGTCCCGGGATCGATGGTCTCGATTTCCTGGAGTCGAGAGACACCGATCGCGGGAGGTCCGATTTCTGCTTGCTGCGATCCCAGTGTGCTTCGGTAATGTTCTATAATACAGAATAACAGCGAAAGAATATTCTTCAATAGAGATCATTTGCTCGTATTGCGTGAAGTCTTCTTTGTCCCCCGTCGGGAGATGTTTCAGGTTGTAAGATGTGGCTCTGTTGACGAATGGGCGTCGACACCGCGATACGCTGCAGTGTTCAATCGCCACTGATCTGTTTGCGTGATGGTTGGATACTCAGGCGATCGAACGAAGCCCGAGGTAGGCAGCCAGACTGATGGCGGAGAGAGCGATCGTCAGCCTGGGTCTTGCATCGTCGAACATGGCTGCCAGCGCAAGGCCGAGCATCAGGATGAGCGATTTCGCCCAAAGATCCTGATCGGAGACGGTGAAAGCGATTGCCGCCAGAAAGACGGCGCTTGCGACGATTGTCACCGGGGCGGATTTCTCGGCGAGATCGCCGCCTGGGAAATACGGCAGAAGAAAACGGCGCATGCTCAAGCCTGAAGCGACGCTCAGAAGAAGACAGGTCAAGACAAGTTGCAACATTGAGGTCGTCGCCGATCGATCTGCAGATAGCCCTAGGCATGCAAACCTCATGCCAGCCTCAAACCCTCAAAACGTCATCCAACAGAGGCCATGTCGCGGCTTGCATGGCTATTTCCTCGGCGTCGCGACCCTTTTTTCGGCAATCGTTCGTCTGCTTGGGCTCATGATTTTGGTCCGATGCCGAAACCGGCTTGAGCTGAGGCAATGATTTTTATATAGAGAATTATCTATCGTCTTAATTCCGGAAACGAGATCCTTTCATTGGACCTTTCATCGATCGAGATATTCCTCGCCGTTGCCAGCGACCGCAGTGTTACCAAGGCTGCCAAGGCCGTAGGGCGGGTGCCGTCGAATGTGACGACGCGCGTCCAGCAATTGGAGGAGGACCTCGGCGTTTCGCTCTTCAGCCGTGACGGCAAGAAGATGACGTTGACACGTGAGGGCGAGACGTTTCTCGCCTATGCCAACCGGCTTATGGCGCTTGCGCTCGAAGCGCGCCAGGCCGTGCGGCCTCTCGCCCCATCGGGGACATTGCGGGTCGGCACCATGGAGAGCACGGCGGCAAGCAGGCTGCCGGCTGCGCTGACGCAATTCAATCAAATGTGGCCTGATGTGTCACTTCATCTGACGATGGGGGCGTCCCGCGATCTGACCCGCGACGTTCTCTCCAATGCGCTGGATTGCGCGCTGATTGCCCGCCCGCCGAAGACGATGCGCGAGGAAGACCCGAGCTTCGATGCCGAACTTAAGGCGCTGGAGATGGAGCCGGTTTTTGTCGAGGACCTGTTGATCGTGTTGCCGTCCGGGCATCCCTCCATCAAATCCGCCGCAGACCTGCGTGTCGGATCACTCGCCGCTTTGGAACCCGGCTGCACCTATCGCCGGATCGCCGAAAACTGGGCGCGCAAATCGAGCGCCCTGCCGACGAGCGAACTCGGCTCCTATCACGCTATCCTGGCGAGCGTTGCGACCGGCAATACGGCGGGCGTCATGCCGCGATCCGTCCTTGATCTCATGCACTGGCCGACGCCTGTCCAGACCCATCAGCTCGGGCCTGTCGAGACGCTGCTCGTCTACCGCAGGAATGATCGCCCAAGCGCGTTCAACGCATTCCACGAAGTCCTCAGCGCGACTAAAGGCAGAGATATCAGGCTGGCGACAAACTAGCCCGAACGTCTTCCTCCCTCGCCGCCAGATAATCCTCGCTTAAAATTGGTCTTGTCATGCAGTATCCCGTTTCCCCGAAGGTGGGACCGAGCCGCTTCCGCCGCTTCCGTTTGTTTTCACCTATTCTGGCCGGTGCGACCTTACGAGAGCGATTGATTGGATGTCTCGGCGCCTTGCTGGCCATTGGTCTCACCGGCGTCATCAGCGGCTATCTGTTCGGCCAGGGGCCGCATCTTCCCCTGATCGTCGCGCCGATGGGGGCGTCCGCGGTGCTTCTTTTCGCGGTGCCGGCAAGTCCGCTGGCGCAGCCATGGTCAATCATCGGCGGCAATACGATTTCCGCCCTGATGGGGATTATTGCCGCCTACTTCATTCGCGATCCGATCATCGCGACCGGCGTCGGCGTTTCGCTTGCCATCGGCGCGATGTCCTTCACGCGCTGCCTGCATCCACCGGGAGGAGCCGCTGCACTGACCGCCGTGCTCGGCGGTCCTGTCGTTGCCGGCTGGGGATTCCTCTTTCCTTTCGTGCCCGTCGCTTTGAACTCCTGCATTCTCGTCGGCCTTGGCTTGTTGTTCCACAAGCTTTCCAAGCGGAATTATCCGCACGTCGTTCCGAAATCCGCGGAGAATACCCATCAGACAATCGACCTGCCATCGGCCGTGCGGGTCGGTTTTCGCGAGGAGGATGTCGATGCGGCCCTCGAAGCGCTCGACGAAACCTTCGATATCGACCGGGCAGACCTCGGCCGGCTGTTGCAGCAGGTCGAGCTGCAAGCGGCCATCCGCTCAAACGGCAAGATCAGCTGTGCCGATATCATGTCGCGTGACGTGATCGCCATTGGCGAAGCTTCGGAGCCGGATGCCGCACGGCATCTTCTTTTGAAGCATAATATCCGCACCTTGCCGGTGAAGGACCCGGAGGGCCGTCTCGTCGGCGCTGTCGGCTTGCGGGAATTGTCGATGAGCACCGAGACCATCGCGCATGCGATCGCGAGGCCGGCGGTGGCCAGACCTTCGGATCCTGCTCTGTCGCTGTTGCCCGTTCTGACGGACGGGCACACGCATGCGGTCATCATTGTCGATGACGATTATCGGATCCTTGGCCTGATATCGCAGACGGATCTGCTGAGCGCAGTGGCGCGATTGCTGCCAAAGGAAGATAATGCGATCCCGGCAGTGGCCTGAGYCGGTTTGTCATCGATATGTAAAGCGGTGGGAGAATAAGCCGGTGTTGATCGAGCGTGATGCAAATGGCGATTTCATCCTGGAGTCATCCGAACTTGCGGAGCGGTTCGGACTGTCGCTGGCCGCGCTCCGCCGTCACATGCGACATGGCTCCGTCGTCAGCACGGTGGAAGTCGGCACGGCTGAACATGAGGGCACCAAGCGGGTGTCGCTTCGGCTCGGCAACAGGCTTTGGTGCGCGGTGCTAAACGACGCGAACGAAGTGCAGCACGAGCACATGACCGTTCTTCGGGGAAAAGCATCCTGATGCGTCCGGCCGAGATCATCATTATTGATGTATGGTGAGGCGTAACGTGTTGAAGCAGTTCCGTTTCTCGGCAAGGTATCTGAGTGCCCCCTATTGCGCGAAGTCTGGCTTTTCAGCAATTATCCGATCGATGACCTGAAACGGATGGGAAATGCGCTTGTCGTCGATTTCCTTCACCTGAGAGCGGCAGGAATATCCCGTTGCCATGAGGATATCGCCTTCGCCTGCCACATCAAGCTCTGGCTTCCAGCTCATCGCATAGAGGCGCTCGGAAATCGCCCGATTACTGGCCTCGTGACCAAAGGTGCCGGCCATTCCGCAACAGCCGGTTTGCACTGCCTGAAGATCGATGCCGAGGCTCTCGAACACTTTTTTCCATTGTGCGATTGAGCCAGGCGCATTGGTGCGTTCGGTGCAGTGGGCCATCAACCGGAAGCTCCTGCCTATGATGGTGGAGGGGGAAGCGGCAAGCCGGTCGAGATTGGCGACCAGCCATTCCTGCGGAAGGAGAATGGTCGCCTTCAGCACCTCCTTGTATTCGCTGCGAAAGGCGAGCGTCATCGACGGATCGAGCCCGACCAGCGCCACGCCCGTATCATCCAGCCGTTGCAGATAGTGCGCGGTCCGCCCTGCCGCAGCCTCGAAACGTCCGAGATAGCCATGAACGTGCAGGGCTTTGCCATTGACGTGGGATGCTGCGAGGAAGGGCGAAAGCCCCATTTTCCGTGCGAGCCCGATTGCGGCGAGGGCGACCTCAGGATCGAAATAGGCGGTAAACGCATCGGCGACGAAGATGACGCTCCGCTCCCTCTCACGCGGCGACAAGGCCTCGATTTGCCGAAGGGTCGCAAGCGGCACGCCAAGGCGGGCGGCTTCCTTCGCCAGAGAGATCGCCGGCAGACGGGGCAGGGACGTCAGTCCGGCGACGCGCATCATCATCCTGCCGGCTCGCGTGCCGACGACCAGGTTGTAGGCAGGTCGTATCCGGTGGACCAGGGGCAGGGTGGTTTCAATGGCTGCCACCAGCGGATCCTTCAGCGGACGGAGGTAGCGTCCGTAATAAAGTTCCAGGAATTTGGAGCGGAAGGCCGGGACGCTGACTTTCACGGGACATTGCCCCGCGCAGGCCTTGCACGCCAGACAGGTATCCATCGAAACGCGGACCTCGTGGGAAAAGTCGTCGCGATTTTGAGGGTTCAGCGAGTTGAAGGCGCGCCGCGCGAAGCTCGCGAGCGGGCCGCTTCGCCGCAAGCGCTTTGCCTCCTGGCGGGGATCGATGCCCTTCTCGGCAAGCAGCCTCAGCCATTCCCGCATCAGGGCGGCGCGGCCCTTGGGTGAAAAACGCCGGTCGCGTGTCGCCTTATAGGAGGGGCACATCGGGCTCGTTTCGTCGAAATCGAAACAGGCGCCGTTGCCGTTGCAATAGGCGGCATTGTCAAAGGCTGCGCGGATCTCGTTGCCGATGATGCGGTCGGTATCTCCCCGCAGCGGAACGTCGTCGATCTTCAGCAGTGCTTGCTCGCCGGAAGGGGTTGCGATCTTGCCCGGGTTGAGGCGGTTTTCCGGATCGAAAGCCCGTTTGATCTCCTGCAGGCTGGGATAGAGGTCGCCGAAAATTTCCGGCACATATTCGGAACGCACCCCCTTGCCGTGTTCCCCCCAGAGCACGCCGCCATATCTACGCGTCAGCGCCACGACGGCATCGCTGACCTCCCGGACCAGCCGGACATGGTCATCACGGGTGAGATCGAGGGCAGGCCGCACGTGCAGGACGCCGGCATCGACATGGCCGAACATGCCGTAGGAAAGGCCCGCGCCATCAAGCAATGCGCGGAACTCGCGGATATAGGCCGCGAGGTTTTCCGGCGGCACGGCGGTGTCCTCGACGAAGGCGACAGGCCTGACCGGTCCGTCCACATTGCCGAGCAGGCCGACCGCCCGTTTGCGCATCGACCAGATCGCCTCGACATCGGCATGATCCCGCGCAATCGTATAACCCATGTGATGCGCATTTGCGCCCGCAGCAAGCGCGGCAGTCACTTCGGCCAGCTTGCGGTCGAGTTCGGCTTCATCGTCGGCGAGCACTTCCGCGATATTGATGCCGTTTGTGGTTCGGCCGGCATCGTCGGGAAAAAAGCGGGCAATGCCGGTCCAGACGATGTCGCTCCTGGCGAGGCCTAGAACTTTTTCATCGACCGTTTCCACTGAGGCGACCTTCAACGCGACGAGCGTGCGGGCATCCTCCAATGCAGTGTTGAAGTCCCCGTAGCGAATATTGATCAGTGCCGCATGGGCGGGGATCGGCAGAAGGTTAAGTTCGGCTTCGGCGATCATCGCCAGCGTTCCCTCCGAGCCGCAGAGGATGGCATTGAGGTCGAAGCRTCCGTCGCCGCGCCGGATGTGCGCGAGATCGTAACCGGTCATATAGCGGTTGAGTTTCGGAAAAATATCGGTGATCCGGTCCCGTTTTTCGCGCGCGATGCGGTCGACCGTCCTGTGGATCTCGCCGACGCGATCCTGGCGCGCGGCGATCTCCGTGAGTGCCTCCGCATCGAGCGGGCGGGACCACCAGTCGGTCCCATCCGCAAGCACGATGCGCAATCCCAGCACATGGTTGCTGGTCTTGCCGTAGAGGCATGAACCCTGGCCGCAGGCATCGGTGGAGACCATGCCGCCGATGGTGGCGCGATTGGAGGTGGAGAGTTCAGGCGCAAAAAACAGGCCGTAGGGCTTCAACGCCTGGTTCAGCTGATCCTTGACCACGCCTGCCTGGACCCGCGCAATTTTCCTGATCGGGTCGATCTCGAGAATGGAATTCATGTGTCGCGAGCAGTCGACGACGATGCCTGAGGTGAGAGATTGACCGTTCGTGCCGGTTCCGCCGCCGCGCGGCGCGACGGTGATCCCCCGAAAAGCCGGCTCCGACAGCACGGCCGCCGTGATCTGCAGGTCTTCGATGCCCTTTGGGAAAAGGATGCCGGCCGGCTCGACCTGATAGATGGAATTGTCGGTCGAAAACACAGTCCGGCTTGCCGGGCCGGTCTCGATGTCACCGTCGAAGCCTGCCTCAACGAGCCGTTGGAAGAAATCCGCGGGGGGAAGGGGGATTGAAGCGTTCGGCTGGAGACGTGGAATCATTCTCCCAGAAATGCTCAAAAGATCCGATCCTTGTCAATTCCGCCGGACCCGCCAGTTCCGCGACGGACCGCGCAAAGGGAATTCGAGTTCTTGCCGGAGCTGGCTAAGGCCAGCGCGGCCGGGTGCGCGGCCCGAGCCGGTCGAGGTGGCGGCATGGAGCGTCATCGAGGCCGAACATGTCACCGGCGAAAACGTCGTCGTCAGCAGATGCGAGATCTATGTCGGAGCCACTCCGTCGCGGCGTGGTCACTGGTGCTGCGAGCGGGTCGACAGGCTACGCGAGATGGGCTGAGGGTTTACGCCGTCGGCCGAGGCCGACGCGCTCAGGGACTGTCCGACGAAAGCGGCGAAAAGCCTATCCGGGCTGATGCGTTCGAAACCGCTGACGTCGCCCGAATTGAAGTCTTCCCGACGGACCAGGCGACCGGCGGCGGCAGCATGGTCAAATTCCCGGAGCAGTAGGCGGGCGCTCGCTCGTTTCGAAGAGGCCGCGGGCCGCCTCGACCATCGACTGCAGGTGATCGGGGTCGCGCACGCCCTGTCGGTAGAGCTCGATGATGATGCTGGCCATTCGTTCGGCTTCGTCGCTGTTCCTTGCCACCCCGTAATCGGCACTGAACTTGTCGAAGACGCGCTGGCAGGTTGCAAGATCGCGGGAGTCCAGCGGCACCTGCGATCGGTTTTTGATCGTCTGAACCATCTCTATTCCCTCGGAAAAGGCCCGCCCGGTGGTGCGGGCGGGCGAGATTCTAGAAATCCATGCCGGGGCCGGCGGGCATCGGCGGCGGCGCGTCCTTCTTGGGCTTCTCGGCAATCATGGCTTCCGTCGTGACGAGAAGGCCGGCGATGGAGGCCGCATCCTGCAGCGCGGTGCGAACCACCTTGGCCGGATCGATGACGCCCTGCGCATAAAGGTCGCCATATTCGCCCGTCTGAGCATTCCAGCCG
>NZ_JBFTQY010000040.1:0-57118 GCF_056399245.1 Rhizobium sp. 01N447_2 | reverse complement strand
TCCTCTCTCTGGTTCAGCCTGACGCGCTGGGATCTTTCGACCGCCGAATTCATCGGGCTTGAAAACTTTCAGCAGTTCTTTTCCGAACCCTTCCTGGTCAAGGGACTGCTCAACACGCTGATCTATGCCGTGACGACATCCGGCCTGAAGACGGTCTGCGGGTTGCTGCTTGCCGTGCTGTTGACCAGCAATATCTTCGCCCGCGGCTTCCTGCGCACGCTGGTCTTCTTTCCCGTCCTGGTCTCGACGATCGGCATCGGCATCACCTTCACGGTGATGATGCATCCGACCAGGGGCATCATCAATGTCACGCTCGAGACGCTCGGCATTCCGGGACCTGGATGGCTCACCAATCCGGCGCTGGCGCTTTTTTCGGTGGCTTTGGTCGATGTCTGGAAGGGTGTCGGCCTCGCCACATTGATCTTCATCGCCGGGCTTGCCGCGATCAGCCCCGATTATTATGAGGCTGCAAGGATTGACGGGGCCACGCGTCTCCAGCAATTTTTCCGGATCACCCTGCCGCTCGTGCGTCCCGCCACTGTCATCGTGGTGACATTGTCGCTGATCGGCGGGCTTCGATCCTTCGATCTGATATGGGCCATGACCCGCGGCGGGCCTGGTTTCTCCTCCGACGTGATCGCCTCGGTCATCTATAAGCAATACCAGGCTGGTTTCTACGGTCTGTCGACGGCCGGAAACGTCATCCTGTTCGCGCTGATCGCCGTAATCATCCTGCCATTCACCCTGTGGTTCAACCGGCGCGAGGTTGAGGAATGAGAAGCGTCCGCCCTTACGTGACCGGCGCGATAGCCCTTGCGGTGGCGGCCGTCATCTTCGTCATGCCCTTTGTTTTCGTCGCTCTCCAAGCGGTCAAATCGAAATCCGAAGCCTCTCGCCTTGATTTCGAATTGCCCGAGCAGTGGCTGTTCTGGGATAATCTGATCGCCGTCTTCAAGGCGCGCGACTACCAGCTCGCGCTCGCCTATTTCAACTCCACGCTGATCACCGTGGTCTCCGTCACGATCCTGATCCTGCTGTCGGCAATGGTCGGATATGTCATGCAGCGCCGCAAGACCGTCTGGAACAGGGTGGCCTCCATTGCCCTGTTCATGGGTCTGATGATGCCGCCAGCCGTGGTGCCCACCATCGGCCTCTTGCAGGAGATCGGTCTCTTCAAGACCATGACCGGGATGATCCTGATCCAGGTCGCCTATAATCTCTCGTTCTCGACATTGCTCTACCGCTCGTTCATTTCGACCATTCCACGCGACCTCGACGAGGCGGCGCTGATCGATGGCGCCAAGCCCCGGCAGATTTTCTTCAGAGTGATCCTGCCGCTGCTGAAACCGGTGACCGTCACCAACATCGTCGTGCAGTCGATCGCGATCTTCAACGATTTTACCAACCCGCTCTACTACCTTCCCGGCAAGGAGAACGTGACCGTGCAGCTGACGCTCTATAATTTCCAGAGCATGTATACGAGCCAGTACAATCTCCTCTTCATGAATATCCTCCTGGTGACGATCCCGCCGCTGGTCGTCTTCATCTTCTTCAACCGGCAGATCGTCGCCGGCATGACATCAGGCGCAGTAAAAGGGTAACCGAATGGCTGAGCTCACTCTCAAGCAAGTTCGCAAGAGTTTTGGCGCCCTTGAAGTCATCAAGGGGATCGATCTGGAGGTTGCCTCCGGCGAATTTGTGGTTTTCGTCGGCCCGTCTGGATGCGGAAAGTCGACGCTGCTGCGCATCATCGCCGGCCTGGAAGAAACAACCTCAGGCGCGCTGACCATCGGCGGCAAGGACGTGACCTATGCCGAACCCTCCGAGCGCGGCATTGCCATGGTGTTCCAGAGCTACGCGCTCTACCCGCATATGACCGTTGCCGAGAATATCGGCTTCGGCCTTTCGCTCGCCCGCCGCCCAAAGGCGGAAATCGCCGCCAAGGTCGCGGCGACGGCTGAAACGCTGCAGCTCACCCAGTTGCTGGAGAGAAAGCCGAAAGCACTCTCCGGCGGTCAGAGGCAGCGCGTCGCCATCGGCCGCGCGATCATCCGCGATCCCAAGGTCTTCCTGTTCGACGAGCCGCTCTCCAATCTCGACGCTTCGCTCCGCGCCCAGATGCGCCTTGAGATCGCCGATCTCCACGCCCGCCTGAAATCGACGATGATCTATGTCACCCACGACCAGGTCGAAGCCATGACGATGGCAGACAAGATCGTCGTCCTGAACGGCGGCGCGGTCGAACAGATCGGCAGTCCGATGGAGCTCTACCGCAATCCCGCGACACCCTTCGTCGCCGGCTTCATCGGCAGCCCGAAGATGAACCTCTATGGCGGCGAGACCGCGCGGCGAATGAACTGCACGACCTACGGCATTCGCCCGGAACATATCAGGCTTTCGGAAGGGGCCGGGCAATGGCAGGGCAGGATCCGGCATGTGGAGCGGCTTGGCGCCGACGCGATCCTCTACCTCGACATCCCCGAGCTCGGCGAGATGGTCGTGCGCGCCGAAGGCGAGACGCCGTTTGCGCCTGGTATGACGGTCTGGGCAAATCCGGTCGAGGGAGTGGAACATCGGTTCTGAGGACGGCGAGCGCGCCATCGTCTCGGCGCTCGATTCTGCCGGCGCACCGCGTTTGCGACACCGCTATCTTCACGCCAACCTTGAAAATCTCCAATCAATGATTAATATGCAATCATTGATGAATGGAGATAGAGATGGCAAGCATGACGATCCGCAATCTCGATGACGGGCTAAAGCAGCGGCTGCGCATGAGGGCAGCAACGCATGGCCGCTCCATGGAGGACGAAGCGCGGGATATCCTGCGCGCGGCGCTTGCGACCAGCGAACCACCGGCGCGCAATCTCGCAGATGCGATCCGCGCGCGCCTGCTGTCGGTTGGCGGCGTCGAGCTCGACATCCCGCCCCGCGAGCCGATCCGCGATCCCCCGGACTTCACCGCGTGATCATTCTCGATACCAACGTCATCTCAGAGCTGCTGACGCCTGCACCGAATGCGGCGGTGGTCGGTTGGTTCGCCGCACAACATCCTACATCGATCTTCACGACAGCAGTCACCGAGGCCGAGATCCTCTACGGACTGCGTCTCCTTCCCGAGGGACGTCGTCGACGCGATCTTCAGGCGGCGGTCTTGTTGATATTTAGCGAGGATATTGGCGGTCGCGTTCTGCCGTTTGATCGCGACGCTTCAAATGTCTATGCCACTATCGTCACCGACCGCCGCAAAGCCGGTCGACCGATCAGTCAATTCGATGCTCAGATTGCTGCCATCGCCATTTCACGGGGCGCTTCACTCGCGACACGCAATGTCTCGGATTTTGCGGGAATGGACCTCCAGATCGTCAATCCGTGGAAAGACAGATAAAAGCGCGGAACCGCCAGCGCATCCTGAGCTTTGAGCTGATCACCGCGCCGTAATGTCCGGCAGTTCCAAGCAGTGAAACATCACGCAATGGAATCGCTGCAGCTCGATCGATTCAGCATATTCATTGGACGCATCGGCCGCCGTACGGGGATTCTTGCGGCATGACCCAGGCGACCCATCCGACATTGCTTTTTCATCTAGATCCGGCGCGAAACATGGCGCGCTTCTATCTTCTGGCCGTCGAACCGACCCTGTTCGGCGGCAGCTCGCTCACGCGTTGCTGGGGACGCATGGGGACGAAGGGACAGATGAAGATCGACCTGTTCGACACAGCGGTCGAAGCAAGGGAAGCATCCCGGACGCTGCTGCACGGCAAGCTCAAACGCGGATATCGGCGAAATGAGGAAAATTCACAGGAATCCGGTTCAGAACCGCTCGGCACGCAGGGGCGCCAGATCGATAGCCGGTCTCTGTCCCGCAACCAGCTGGGAAACGAGATAGCCGGTCAGAGCCGACAGCGTCAGGCCGAGATGGCCGTGGCCGAAGGCATAGGTGACGCGGGGCAAGTGGCGGGAGCTGCCGATCACCGGAAGTGAATCGGGCATGGACGGGCGAAAGCCCAGCCACTCGTCGCTGCCTTGCCCGGCCGCCGGCAGGAGCATTTTCACGCCGTCACGGATCATCGCGGTCCGCCTGGGGTTCAAGGGAGCGGCAAGCCCGCCAAGTTCGACGGTTCCAGCCGCGCGCAATCCATCTGCCATCGGCACCATGTAGAAGCCGTGTTCTGGATAGCAGACCGGGCGCGACAGCAGATGGCCCGCTTGCGGGAACAAGACGTGATAACCGCGCTCGGTGTCGAGCAGGACGCGATCGCCTATCGATGCCGTAATCTTGCGCGAATGGGCGCCGGCGGCGACGACCGCGTGGTCCGTCAGGATTTGCGTGTCCGCGGTCCGCAGGCAGATGCCATTACCGCGCGGCTCGATCGCCGAGACTTCGCCGCGGACGATCTCCCCGCCGCCGCTTATAACTGCCTGGGCGAGCGCGAAAGCGAGTTGCCTGGGGCTGGAAAACACATAGGCGTCAGGGAACAGCACGCCCTTGTGGTAGAGCGGCGCAAGATTAGGCTCCATGTTCTGGACATCGGCGCGGTCCAGCCGGTCCATGGCGACGCCATGACGCTCACGCAGCGCGTTCTCAGCGTCAGCCGCCCGGAATTGCGCTTCGGTCTTATAGAGATACAGGCAGCCGTCATGCCGCTTCAGCCGTTCGGCGCCTGCCTGCGTCACAAGCGGTTGCCAGGCCGCATCGGCGTGGGAAAGCAGCACCGCCAGTGTGCCGGCGATCCGCTCGACCTCGGCTTTCGTGCTCGATGCCAGGAAGGCGCGCAGCCAAGGAACCAATTGCGGCAGGTATCTCCAGACGATCGCCAGCGGACCGAGCGGATTGAGCAGCATTCCCGGCACACGCCAGATGACCCCTGACGTCGCAAGGGGAACGACGCCGTGCGGCGCAAAGGTGCAGGCATTTCCGTAGGAGCAGGCCTGCCTGTAGGATGCATCGCCCAAGGGCGGCGCCGGATCGATAATCGTGACCCGGTGCCCCATTCTCTGCAACCAAAGCGCCGTGCAGAGGCCGACCAATCCGGCACCGACCACAGCCACATGCCGGCGCTCGGCGTCGGGCAAGGGCTGAAGCTCCGGCAGCGTCGTGTTCATCGGCTAGACCAGGCCCGCTAAGGCGCGGGGACGATCGTTCAGCGTGGCGGCGATGATGCGCAGCGCCGTTGCAAGTTCGTGACGCGACGATGCGCAGCCGACATTGACGCGAACGGCGTGCTCGACCGGCTGACGGTCGCAGGCAAAGGCGGTGGCGGCCATGACGGCAACGCCATGGGCGCGCAGATTGGCGGCAAAATCCTCGCATCGCCATGGCGCCGGCAGCCGGAGCCATAAAAACATGCAGCGCGGATCGGCGGAGAAGGAATGGCCGGCAAGGATCGTCGTGACGATCGCATGGCGGGCGCGCAGCTCGGCAAGCTGGGCCTTCAGGATCGCTTCGGCCGTGCCGTCTTCCAGCCAGCGCGTCGCAAGCAGCAGCGGCAGCGGAGAGGGCATCCAGGCGGTCGTGCGGACCGCCTCGGCAGACAGCAGCGCCCGGCCGGGCGGACACAAGAGATAGCCGACGCGCAGACCCGGCGCCAGCGCCTTGGAGAGCGCTGATATATGGTAGGTTCTGGTCGGCGCAAGCGTGACCAGGGCGCTTGCCCGGATCCCGAGCATCGGTCCATAGACATCGTCCTCGATGATGACGAGATCGTGCTTTTCCGCGACGTCGACCAGTTCGCGCCGGCGAGCCTCGCTCATGGTGACGACGGTCGGATTGTGCATCGAGGGAACCGTGAAGACGGCGCGCACGCTCTCCCGGCGGCAGATATCGTCGAGCTCCACCGCCGACATGCCCTCATCGTCACTTCCGATGCCGATGATGCGGAAGCGGAACATCTGGGCAAGCGCAATCAGCCCATAATAGGTCAGCCGATCGCAGACGATGGTATCGCCGGGCTCAATCAGGCTGCTGATCACCGCCAGCAAAGCATGCTGGGCGCCGCTGGTGACGACGATATCGTCTTCGGACGGATCGAAGCCGTTGAGCGATATCCATTTTCTCGCCGCGTGGCGCGCCCAGGCAGGACCTTCCGGCGGCTGATACTCCTGCATCTGGCGGAAGCGCCGGTCCGATGAAAGGTCTGGCAGGGATTGGGCGAGGCGCTGCTGGAAATCGTCGACGGCCGGCCGGTTGACCGTCAGATCGATGATACCGGCTGGGTTAGCTGCCCGGTCGACCCGCGGCATGGCGCCGTCGCCCATGACGATCGTGCCGCGCCGGGTGCTGCCCATTACAAGATTGAGGTTCTGCAATTCGCGGTAGGCGCGCGTGACGGTTGAGACGTTGAGCGACCGCTCCCGCGCCAGGTCGCGCTGAGGTGGGAGCTGACTGCCGGGAGGCAAGGCGCCCGAGCGGATCTTCGCCTCGAGCTCGCTTGCGAGCTCCAGATAGGCCGGTATCCGCGTTTCCCGCCCCTGATTTGTCCGGGTCACTTCCGATCTTTCAGACATACAATTCCTGTAACAGCGGCGTAAATTCCATAAGCCGAACGCACACATCAATCCCCGAGGCGCTGCGATTCAGCTCGCTTTCGTGCGACATAGCATGCTTTCCCAATGTTTTCGAGACCCTGCCGCTACCACCACACAAAATTATTTGTGTGGCTTGACAAGCCGAAGTAGACCGAGACAATATAGCCCAGCATCGAGACAAAGAGGCAGGGACCCGCCGATGCAAACAGGAGGACTTCATGAGCGAGCGCTTCATTGCTTTCGAAGGCGTGCGTAAATCCTATGACGGCGTCAGCTATGTCGTTCGCGGCCTGGACCTCGACGTCGCCAAAGGGGAATTCTTGACCCTTCTCGGCCCGTCCGGATCCGGCAAGACCACGACGCTGATGATGCTGGCCGGCTTCGAAGCGCCGACCGACGGGACGATCACGCTTGCCGACAACAGGATCGACAGCGTTCCGCCGCATCGCCGCAATATCGGCGTGGTCTTCCAGAATTACGCGCTCTTCCCGCATATGACCGTCGGCGAGAACGTCGCCTTCCCGCTGAAAATGCGCCGGCTCGGCAAGGCCGAGATCACCGAGCGGGTGCGCCGCGCGCTCGACATGGTGCGCATGGCGAGCTTCGAAACGCGGCGGCCCAACCAGCTTTCCGGCGGACAGCAGCAGCGCATCGCGCTCGCCCGGGCTCTCGTCTTCGAACCGCAGCTCGTGCTGATGGACGAGCCGCTCGGTGCGCTCGACAAGCAGCTTCGCGAACATATGCAGCTCGAGATCAAGCACCTGCATGCCCGCCTCGGCATCAACGTCGTCTACGTTACCCACGACCAGGGCGAGGCTCTGACCATGTCGGATCGGGTCGGCGTGTTCAATGACGGCATCCTGCAGCAGATCGCGCCGCCGCATGCGCTCTACGAGACGCCGGCAAACCCCTTCGTCGCAACCTTCATCGGCGAGAACAATGCGATATCGGGCGAAGTCGTTGCGATCGAAAATGCCGTCTGCCGGATTCGCGCGCCCGATGGTTCGATCATCACCGGCCATGCCGGAGAAGGGTTGAAGGAAGGCGCGCGGGCAACGCTGGTCTTGAGGCCCGAGCGGATTCAGCTGGCGCCGGCAGCCGAAATTCCGAACCGGTTCACCGCCATGCTGAAGGAAATCATCTATCACGGCGACCATGTCAGGTTGCGCGTCTCGGCCTGCGGCTGCGACGATATCTTCATCAAAGTCGCAGCGGCCCAGGATATTCCGGTTCAGTCGCTAGGCTCCACTGCCGTCATCGGCTGGGCGCCGGAGGATTGCCGCGCGCTCGCGCTCTCCTGACCGGACGCTCATTCTTTCGCAAACGCAGCTACAAAAAGGGGAACCACCATGATGCGTTTAAACTGCATGCTTCTCAGTTCCGTCATGACTCTTGCCATAGCAGGAGCCACATTTGCCGGAGATACGCTGACCGTCACATCCTGGGGCGGCGCCTACACGAAGAGCCAGGAGGAGGCCTTTTTCAAGCCCTTCGCCAAGGAAACCGGCACCAAGGTTCTCCAGGATGAATGGGACGGCTCGACCGCCAAACTGAAGGGCATGGTCGAAACCGGCCAGGTGACCTGGGATGTCGTCGATGTCGAACCCAGCCATGCGCTGCAAGGCTGCGACGAAGGCTGGCTCGAAACGATCGACTATTCGAAGCTCGGCGGCAAGGACGCCTTCATCGACGGCGCCGCGATGGATTGCGCGGTCGCGACGATCGTCTTCGGCACCATCTATGCCTATGACGCCGCCAAGTTCCCGAATGGCGGACCGACGACCATGGCCGATCTGTTCGACACGGCCAAGTTCCCCGGGCCGCGCGCCTTGCGCAAGTCGCCGAAGACCACGCTGGAATTCGCGCTGATTGCCGACGGCGTCAAACCCGCCGAGGTCTACGACGTGCTCGGAACGCCGGAGGGCGTCGACCGCGCCTTCAAGAAGCTCGACACGATCAAGAAGGATGTGAAGGTCTGGTGGACGGCGGGCGCGCAGCCGCCGCAGCTTCTTGCCGACGGCGAAGTCGTGATGACCACGGCATGGAACGGCCGCATCTACGATGCCGTCAAGAACAGCGGCAAGAACTTCAAGATCGTCTGGGACGGCCAGGGAATGGACTTCAATCTCTGGGCCGAGCCGAAAGGCTCGAAGAACAAGGAACTGGCGGACAAATTCGTCGCCTTCACCGTCAACCCCGACGTGATGGCGCAGCAGTCCAAATATATCTCCTATGGCCCGACCCTGAAAGCGGCCATCGCCAAGGTTCCGGCGGATATTCTTGTCGATCTGCCGACCGCGCCTGAGAACACGAAGACGGCCTTTGTCGTCTCCTCCGAGTTCTGGGCCGACCATGATGAGGAGTTGACCGAACGCTTCAACAAGTGGCTCGCACAGTAACCTCTTCGGGCGGGCGAGTGTCTCCCTGGCTCCGTCCGCCCCTTTCTCTACCGCAGGAAGGCATGAGCGATGGTGATCGCGACAATGAATGACGGCGAAGGCACGATGATTGCCACCCGCACGCGGGTGAAAAGCCTCGGCAGTGCGAAAAGCAAAGCGCAACTGAGAGCGCTGTTGCTGGTCGCGCCTCTGTTGATCTTCCTGCTGCTCGTCTTCGTCCTGCCCATTGCCCTGTTGTTGACGCGCGCGGTCGACAACAGGGCGGCCTCCGCCGCCCTGCCCTACACGATGTCGGCTCTGTCAGCCTGGGATGAACAATCCCCGCCCGACGAAGCGCTATTTGCCGCCTTTGCCACGGACCTGAAACAATCGCCCCGCGACCAGATCGCCGAAGTGGCCAAGCGTCTCAACTATTACGAGACCGGCATGCGCTCGATGCTGTTGAAAACGGCGCGCACGATCCGCAACGCGGAACCGCCCTACAAGACAGCCTTCGTTGCCATCGATCCCAAGTGGGAGACGCAGCACTACTGGACGATCATCAAGAATGCATCGCCGCCCTTCACCGACTATTACCTGCTCGCCTCGCTCGATCTCGAGCGCGACGCGTCGGGCGCCATCGGCAGGGTCTCGGCGGAGAATGCGGTGCATGTCGATGTCTTGATCCGCACATTCGTCGTCAGCGCTTCGGTGACCGTGATCTGCCTGTTTCTTGGCTATCCGCTTGCCGCCCTGATTGCCCGATCGAAAGGGGCGGTTGCCAATACGCTGCTGATCCTGGTGCTGCTGCCGTTCTGGACCTCGCTTCTGGTGCGCACCAGCGCCTGGGTCGTCCTGCTGCAGGGACGCGGGGTGATCAACTCGGCGCTCATCTGGCTCGGCCTGATCGACCCCGCACATCCGCTCGACCTGATCTACAATCGCATCGGCGTGCTGATCGCCATGACCCATATTCTGCTGCCCTTCATGGTGCTGCCGATCTACAGCGTMATGAAGAGCATCCCTCCGGTCTATCTGCGTGCCGCCTCGTCGCTTGGCGCGCCGCCGGTATCGGCCTTCTTGCGCATATACCTGCCGATGAGCATGCCTGGTGTCAGTGCCGGCGGGCTCCTCGTCTTCATCCTGGCGCTTGGCTACTACATCACGCCGGCTCTGGTCGGCGGGCCGGGAGACCAGATGGTGAGCTATTTCATCGCCTATTACTCCAATCAGGTCACGAACTGGGGCATGGCGGCGGCTTTGAGCACGATCCTGCTGGTGGCGGTGCTGATCCTCTATGCCGTCTACAATCGCATTGTCGGCATCGACAGGCTGAGGATAGGCTGATGACGAACTTCCTTTCTTTCCCGCGGCTATTTTCGATCCTCTTGTGGCTGGCTGGCGGCCTCGTGATCCTGTTCCTGATCGCGCCGATCGTGGCGATCGTGCCGCTCTCCTTCAATGCCGAGCCGTTCTTCACCTATCCGATGCCCGGCCTGTCGCTGCGCTGGTATCGCGAATTCTTCGATTCCAACGTCTGGCAGCTGGCGCTGAAGAACAGCATCATCGTCGCCGTCTTCGCCACGCTTCTGTCGACCTTTCTCGGCACGCTTGCCGCGATCGGCCTCAGCCGGCCCTCCTGCCCGGCGCGGGCAACGCTGACCGCCATTCTGATTTCGCCGATGATCGTGCCGGTCATCGTTTCGGCAGTCGGCATCTATTATGCCTTTGCCGCCGTCGGGCTGCTCAACAGCCTGACCGGGCTGGTGCTGGCGCATACGGCGATCGGCGCCCCTTTCGTGGTGATCACCGTGACCGCGACCCTCGCAAGCTTCGATCATAATCTGATGCGGGCGGCATCCAGTCTCGGCGCAGCCCCGGTCGAAGCGACATTACGCATCATGCTGCCGGTCATCGCGCCGGGGGTGGCGTCCGGCGCGCTCTTTGCCTTCGTGACATCATTCGACGAAGTGGTGATTGCACTCTTCATCGCCGGTTCCGAAGAACGCACGCTGCCGCGCCAGATGTGGAGCGGCGTGCGCGAAACGCTGAGCCCGACGATCGCCGCCGTCGCCACGCTGCTCATCCTGTTTTCGACGCTGTTCCTCGCCACGATCCAATGGCTGCAGCGACGTGCCGAACGTCAGAAAATTGCGCATAGAGAATAATTCAGGGGGGTTGAGCATGCAGATCGAACGCTACGAAACCGGAAAACGAATGAGCCAGGCCGTGACTTATGGCGGCTTTGTCTTCCTCGCAGGCCAGGTCGCAATCGACGCGCCGGGCGCCTCCGTCCACCAACAGACGACCAACATCCTGGCGCGGATCACCCGGCTTCTGGAAAGCGTGGGCAGCAATCCGACACGGATCGTCAGCACGACGATCTGGCTTGTCGATATCTCCAGCTTCGAAGACATGAATACCGTGTGGGACGCCTGGGTGCCTGCGGGCCATGCGCCGGCGCGCGCCACGGTCGAAGCAAGGCTCGCCGGACCGGAATTCACTGTCGAGATCGGCATGATCGCAGCGATCGGGACCTGACAGTTAAAAACCTTGCCGGAAGCGGCTGCGAACTCCTCTTTCACCCTACATGGCATCACCGGCGCGAGCGCTGAAAGCGCTTGTCGGTTGGCTATATCAATCAGCGTCCTGAGGGTCGGGCAGAGGCGGTGAATTCAACTGCCTGGCGTGACACCTTTAGTTGCAAAGCCGTGACACTCGGCGACAACCCTCAAAAGAGGGGGCGGGCAACTTGCCTTTGCCCCATTTAATCTTTAAGGACGCCCCAATTTCCAAGGCGTAGGGACTGAACGAGGATGTCACAGAACGACAACAGATCTTCGGGGCTTGGCGTAACAGCCGGCGACCTGGATCGCTACTTCACATTTCTCCGCCATGTTCTTGTGAATGCAACCGCTACGCGGGCAGCCGGTGAGAGCCTGGACTATGCAGCAGCGGTGACAGAGTCCATGCAACTGGCTCGCGCCACGCACGATGCGGGACGGAAGATCATGTTCATTGGCAACGGCGGCAGCGCGGCAATCGCCAGCCACATGGCAACAGACTATTCCAAAAACGGCGGGCTGCGCGCCATGGCGATGAACGACGGCGCGACGCTGACATGCCTCTCGAACGATCTCGGATATGAGAATGTGTTCTCGACGCAGATCGGCATGCATGCGAACGAAGGTGACCTGCTGGTGGCAATCAGCAGTTCGGGGAGATCGGAAAGCATTACCAAGGCCGTCCGCACGGCCCGGGAAAAAGGCTGCGCCATCATGACTTTGAGCGGCTTCGCGCCGGGCAATCCGCTGCGTGATCTGGGTGACCTGAACTTTTATGTGGCCTCCGATCAATATGGCTATGTGGAGATCGCGCATCTGGCGATTTGCCATGCCGTATTGGATTTCTCCTGCGGGCTTGTCCCGCCTACTCTTTCCTAACGAGCCGTTATACGCGCATGAATTTCCCCAGCATTCACGATCCGGAATTGACGCTCCTTATCCCCAACGATGATGTCACCGATCCTGAAGTGACCATCCTCGTCCCGTCTCTTAACGAGGAATTGACGATCGGAACCTTCGTCGACTGGTGCCGCGAGGGTATCGCGGCAAGCGGTGCGGCCGTGGAGATCCTCATCGTCGACAGTTCGACCGATCGCACACCCGAAATCGCGCGCGACAGGGGCGCCCGCGTGTTGCGGACACCGAAGCGCGGTTTGGGCAGGGCTTACATCGATGCTATCCCATTCGTCCGTGGCAAGTTCATCATCATGGGCGATGCGGACTGCACCTATGATTTTCGCCAGATTGCGCCATTTATCGAGGCCTTCCGGAACGGCTCCGACTTCGTGATGGGCTCGCGGTTCAAGGGCTCGATCGAAGACAATGCGATGCCGGCGCTGCATCGCTATTTCGGGACGCCACTGACGACGTGGATTCTCAATCGGATGTTCGCCAGCCGCTTTTCCGACATCCATTGCGGCATGCGGGGCATCAGTGTCGATGCATTGCTGCGCATGGATCTTCGGTCGCAAGGATGGGAATATGCATCGGAAATGGTGCTGAAGTCCGTGCATATGGAGCTTCCGACCACCGAAGTGCCGATCCACTTCCTGAAAGATCCGGATGGACGGCTAAGCCACATGAAGCGGCGGGGTTGGATGGAGCCGTGGCGCGCTGGCTGGCGTAATCTTCAGGCGATGTTTGTCTACGGGTTTGATTTCTTTCTCATCTGGCCGGGCTTCCTGCTTCTGGCCCTCGGCTTGATTATCATGCTGCCATTGCTCGCTGGACCCATGTCCATTGCCGGTGTGCGCTTCTCGTCCAATGCCATGCTTTTTGCCATGGCCCTGGCCGTCCTTGGTCAATCAATGCTGGTTTCGGCCGCGATCGGTCGGGTTATCTTCGACTATTCGGGACGCGTGCAGCCTCGTTTCGAGCGGCTTCTGCCTTATAACGCGACGATCTGGGGAACGGTCGTGGCCGTACTTGCAGGCGTTTTATTGGCGTTTCCGCTCTTCGATTCCTATGTCGGGAATGGATACCTGCTGCCTGAGATTGGCGTCGAAACGAACTGGGCCGTCTTCGGGCTCTGGCTTATCACGACAGCGTTCCAGATCTTTATTTCAGGGCTCATGATCCGGGCGCTTGGGGTCATGCTGCCCGTCAAGAAGCCTGCGCCCCCTCTCGCGGGATAGGAGCCACGGGAGCGGTGATGATCGCAGGTTGGTGCGCGGTTTCTTTTATAATCTTATGGGGCCTGGTGATCGATCGAGGGATCGTCGTTTGGCTCAATCGAGGTTGCGATCGGCCCTTTCGAGACGGCATCGACTTTTTGTTCAGCGGCATTTTGCCGGCTCTTGCGATCTCAGGCGGTGCGGCTACCGTCCTTGGCGCAGTTCACGGATTACGATGGGAAATCGTTCTTCCTATCGTGGCTGTCTCGATGATCTGGCGGCGGCGCGATCTTGTCGCCGTTCTTTGCGACCTGGGTTCACTGTTTCGAAAAATCGCCGCTAAAGCGAAAATCGGAAACCCGTTTCCGGTGCTTGCGGCACTCACATGCATCGTACTTTGCTATGTGTGGAGCGTTCTGGCCCAATTTCCTCCGGGCATTGCCGACGTGTGGGTCTTCCACATCCCGCTCGCAAACAGCATCATCGAGCACGCCGGCTTTCTGTCTCCGCAGATCGACCATCCCTTCTACGGCAATATTCCACTCTTCTTCAATCTGCTGTTTGCGCTCGTCATGATGGTCAGCGGTCACTGGACCGGCGCGGCGGCGATGAATATCGCAATTTTCTTCGGATTTCTGTTCCTGCTTTCAAGCTGCGCCAGTCGTTGGCGGGCATGCGGTTTTTTCCTGGTGGCCGCTCTGATCCTCAGCATCCCCTTCTTCAGGGGGAGTGTCGGCGAACCGATGACGGATCTGGCCCGGTCGTGTTTCTCAGTCGCAGCCGTGCTCTTTCTGTGGCGCTATTTGGAAACCCGGCGCCCGGCGGAGCTTTTTCATTGTGCGCTCGTCTTAGGGGGAGCGGTCGGAGGAAAATATACGGAACTGCAAATGGTTGGCCTTATAGGGCTGGCATTGATGCCGACGCTTCTCAAGGGAAGGGTATCATTGCCGCTCTTTCTGTCATGCCTCTGCGCATTTCTCGGCGTCGCGGGCTACTGGTATGCGAAAAACCTGATCGTTTTCGGCAATCCGATCTATCCCTTTCTATTCGGCCATCCGGGCCTCACCGACGCTTGGATGGCGGATTACACGCTCGAATTGGGCCGGGCTTTCGATCCCGCCAACCGACATTTCGTGACGAACCTCGCAACTCTGCAAGGTTGGCACGACTTCCTCTATATTCTTTACGAGTGGTTCCTCGCTCGCAAACCGAATAGTTTCGTCGCTCTTGCCTTGATACTGGCCGGTCTGGCAGTGGCTTTTCGGCGCATCGCATTTCTGGCAGCGATTGTCGCTGCCATGTTTGTGATATGGTACACCGTTATGTTCAATCACATACGGTGGGCGACGCCCGCCTATCTGCTTTTCTTTTCGACCGGGTTTATCGGCGCCTCCCTGGTTCGCGAACGGTTGGATAAATGGCTCGACCGGCGTGTCCTGCCGCAGATAGCCCCGCTTGCGAAAATTGTCTCTTCGCCAGCATGCATGGTCGCCAGCCCGGTGGTTATCAGCTTGCTGGCCGGGGGCCTGTGGTTTTCCCACTGGCATCGCGTGGGCGGCGGCGACATGGATCCGGTCAAGGCGAAAGAACTCGACGTCGTGCTTGGGATGATAAGCGTCGACGAATATATGAAGAGCCACCGCCAAGCTTATTTCATGTACCGCTATATCGCGGAGCACGAGCTGAGAGCCGTGTTTCAACCTTTCGATACTGCCAACACATTATTGTCCGCGGCTTACAATGGCGGCCGCGACGGCGGCTGGCAATTGCCACGCTACGTGCTGCCTCTACCGGGTTCGGATATCGATGCTTTCATCAGGGACAATCATATAGGCTACTTCATCGTCCCCCCCGATGCCGGTAGCGCGTTCCTCGCCGAACGCCTTGGAGAAGACAAAATGGTGATGGCCAACAGCGTCGTAGCGCACATGATGCCCCGCTCTTCGGTGATATTGACGGATCGGTTTGGCTGGAAGCTCTACCGTTTTGACGCGGATCGGGCACCGTGACGACTGCGTCCCCCCCAGCGTTGCTTCGCATCGGCATACCGGTTCTGAAAGTGGCTGTCGCGCTTGGCCTCGTCATATGGATCGCGCGCAAGGTAGATTTTTCGGAAGGGTGGGCTGCGATCCAGACCCTGTCGGCGACGACCATTTCGGTCGGCATCCTTCTTCTGCTCTTGCAGGCCCTGCTTTCGGCGTGGCGGTGGTGCCTTCTATCGGACATGATAGGGCAAAGGCTGAAGATCTCAGGCGCGATGAACCTCTTCATGCAAAGCCTGTTTTACAATCAGGCTCTTCCAAGTCCCATTCCAGGCGATGCCGCTCGCATATTCGGTGCCGTCAAATATGGCCTGACGATCGGAGAAGCCACGCTGGGCGTCGTCATGGACCGCATCCTCACTCTTTTCGGACTGGCGGTCGTTGCGCTGATCGGATTGATCATCCTGCGCACTGTTTACGGGCACGACTTTCCCATCCCCTATCTGACGGAACTCACGGCGCTTGGCGTTGCGGGATCTATCGCATCAGCCCTGGTGTTCAGTTGGCGCCGCCACTTATTCGTCCGGTTCTTTCCGGCAAAGCTGCACGCGTTGACCGACGCGTTGCGGGCTTTGATCACCCACCAAAGAATGGTCGGCGTCTTTCTATTGACCCTCGCCATTCACGGGTTGAGCGTCGTCTCGCTTGAGATCCTCGTTCTCGGCCTTGACCTCCCGCTCGATTGGGGTCAGGCCGCAGCCGCTTTCCCGCCGGTGCTCTTGATCGCGATGGTTCCCATTTCCGTCGGAGGATGGGGACTCCGGGAGGGCGGTATGATCATTTCGCTTGCCGTGTTCGGCATAGGCACGACCGACGCGGCAACGCTATCGGTGGTTTTCGGCCTGCTGCAGCTTGTGGTCGGGTTAGCCGGTGGTGTATTCGTCCTTTCGCGTCCTCATTCGGGAAAGATCAAAGCGCTCTGATGAGCCTTAACAGATCATATGGAGCTGCCGACATGCATGCCTTGGTAACAGGAGGGGCCGGATTTATCGGTAGCCATCTCTGCGATCGCCTTCTGGAAAAGGGTTATCGGGTCACCGCGATCGACAATCTTCATCTTGGCCGCATGCGGAACATAGACCATCTGCTGGACCGATCGGATTTTCGCTTCCATGAGCTGGATATGCTCGATCGGGAAGGCATGGATCAGCTCATTGCGGCGGACCGCCCGGACGCTGTTTTTCATCTCGCCGCCAATTCCGATATCGCCGCAGGCAATGCCAATGCGGAACTGGACCTGCAGCTGAACCAGCTGACGACGACGACACTGCTTGCCATCATGCGCAAGCATAAGATCGACAGGCTTTTCTTCGCCAGTACTTCCGCCGTGTTCGGCGAAGCTGAAGGGAACATCGGCGAAAATCACGGTCCTTTGCGGCCGATCTCGTTCTATGGCGCCAGCAAGCTTGCCGCCGAAGCCTATCTGTCCGTCTATGCGCTGTCATTCGGCATCAAGACACTGGTGCTGCGTTTTCCGAATGTCGTTGGGGAGCGCTCGACGCATGGAGCGATCTACGACTTCATCAACAGGTTGAAGGCTGATCCGACGAGACTCCAGGTGCTCGGCAACGGAATGCAGACAAAGCCATATCTCTATGTCGGCGACCTGGTGGATGCGATTCTCCTCGCATGGGACAAGGCACCCGGCGCCTATGAAGTATTTCATGCCAGCGGCATCGGCGAAACGTCCGTTCGGGATATCGCCGAGATCGTGGTCTCGAAGGTGGCAGCCGGAGCCGCCATCGAATACGGCAGCGAGGATCGCGGCTGGCTGGGCGATGTGCCGCGCTTCAGCTACGACATAAGTCGGCTCGTAACACTAGGCTGGTCGCCGAAGCGAAAATCGACAGAGGCCGTTGAACTTGCCGTCGAGCGGATCCTGGCGAATGGCTTCTGAAGACGCTATTCGCCAGGCCGTCATTATTGCCGGAGGCCTTGGAACACGCGCGCGCAGCCTGACAGGCGATGCCATTCCAAAGGCCCTTTTGCCGCTCGGCGGTGTCCCGATCATTCTCAGGCAGATTCGTGTGCTGGCCCGCGAAGGTGTTCAACATGTGCGCGTGCTCGGTGGTCACCTTGGCAGCCAGCTGGAGCCTGCTCTTGGTCCGGAAGCTGAAAAACTCGGCATCAAGATCGAGGTCTTCGTCGAGACGTCTCCGCTCGGCACGGCAGGCTGCTTGACGACTTTGGATACGACAGCCGGCGACGTACTGATCGTCTACGGCGACATGCTTTTTGACATCGATCTGGCGGCACTGGCGCGTCACCGTCATCAATTTCCAGCCGCTCTAACCATCATTGCTCACCCCAACGATCATCCCCGCACATCCGATCTCGTCGTCCAGAAGAGCGGTTATCTCCAGCGCCTGTTGCCCCGCAAAACGCACCGCAATGCGGATTGGCGCAATCTGGTGCCGGCCGGTTTGTACGTAGCCTCAGACCAGTTTTTTGAGGCGCTGGTGCCGGGCCATACGGCCGACATGATTCACGACGTTATTCCCGATCTCCTCAAGCGTTCCATTCCGATCGCGATTTACGACACGCCGGAATACATCAAGGATACCGGCTCGCCGAACCGCCATGCTGCCGCGGAGGAGGACCTTCGGCAGGACCGGGTGCATGCGGTGCATCTGTCAGTTAGAAGACCCGCGGTATTTTTCGATTGCGATGGCGTACTCAACGAAGATGTCGGCGGCCATGGCATTATACATCCCGACCAGGTGAAGCTGATCGGCCGAGCCGGCCAAGCGGTGCGGCTCGCCCGCGAGGCCGGTTTCCTGACGGTTGCCGTCACCAACAGGCCGCAGGTCGCCAAAGGCCTGCTCGACGAACCCGGCCTGGATCATGTTCTTGGTCGCCTGGAGGCCGAGCTTGCCGAAGATGGCGGCGTCCTGGACCGTATCTATTTTTGTCCGCACCATCCGGACAAAGGATTTCCCAATGAGATCCCGGAACTCAAGATCAATTGTGCATGCCGCAAACCGGGCGATCTGATGATCCGCCAGGCAATGACGGAATTGCCGGTCGAAAAATCAAAATCCGTCATCATCGGAGACAGCCTGCGCGACATAGGTGCGGCCCGCAAGGCAGGCATCTGGGCCTATGGGGTCCGAACGGGTTATGGCCTGCGGGATGAAAAGAGCTATCCTGCCGCGGAAGCAGATATTCCCCGTGCCAATCTTGTCTTCGACACGGTCTATGACGCCGTTCGCTTTCAATGCGGTTATCAAGATATCGGGCAGGGGCTGTCCGGAGCCATTCATCAACGTCTTCCAAGTAAAGCAGGTCCGCTGCTCGTCAGCATCTGCGGCCGTTCCCGCTCCGGGAAAAGCACGTTTGCGCATGCGCTCGAGCGTATGCTCTCGGAATCGGGACGCCGGGTGCTGAGGGTGGAACTCGATCGCTGGATACTGCCGCTCGAATATCGCCGTCCTGATATGACTGCGGAAGAACGCAACAGGGTCGAAGTCTATCCTGAGATCGTCAGCACGCTGCGCCGATCCGGACAGGTCGAGGCGCCCGGTTACGAAGCGGCAAGCCGTGGTCAGCGCAAGGGTACGACCACCTATGATGCGCGTGACGCCGAGGTCATTCTGCTGGACGGCATCTTTGCCGGACACAGGTCGACCCGCGAAGACGTCGATATGGCTGTGTTTGTCGAAGCGTCACAACAGACCTTGCTCAGCCGCTTTCACAATTTTTACGCCTGGAAAGGCCTCACGGCAGCAGCGACCGACGGGCTCTGGGCATCGCGTATTCAAGACGAGTGGCCGAAGATCGATCTGCAGCGGGCATCGGCCGATATCGTCATCAATCTTGAGGAGGCAATCCTTTGATCGTTTCATCCGCACCTTTTCGGGTCAGCTTCGCCGGAGGCGGCTCTGACATAGCGTCCTACTACCGCCGTCAGGCGGGCGCAGTATTGTCCTGCGCGATCGCCAAGTACAGCTTCGTTATCGTGCATAGCTACTTCAACGAAAAGAAGTATCATCTCAAATATACACGCACCGAGCTCGCCGACACGCTTGAGGAGATCGCGCATCCGCTGCTGCGCGAGGCCCTGCGAATGCATCAGCTCGAGCCTGGCATCGAAGTTGCTTCGGTCGCCGACATTCCTTCGGGAACCGGCTTGGGATCATCCAGTTCCTTTTCCGTGGCGCTGATCAATGCGCTCTACGCCCACAGGTCGCGCTTTGCCTCCAAGGATCAACTGGCGGAAGAAGCCTGCAAGCTCGAAATCGACATCCTGAAGGAGCCGATAGGCAAACAGGACCAATATGCGGCCGCACATGGCGGATTGAACTTCATCGAATTCAATTCCAACGGCAGCGTGAACGTCCAGCCCGTCGTTCTCAGCTCGGAAAAGATGGCGGAACTCGAGAGCAACATCCTGTTGTTTTTCACAGGAAGCCAGCGCGATACGCGCTCGGTGCTGTCGACGCAGGTGCAAGCCATGGAGGCCGACGAGGAAAAATTCCGGACCGTCGAGCGCATGGTGCAGCTGAGTTACGAAATGCGTGACATCCTGATGGGTGGAGATCTCGGTGCGTTCGGCGAAGCCCTGCATCGCGGATGGATGATGAAACGATCGCTGACATCGAAGATTACCAACAGTGCGATCGACGAGTTTTACGAGGCAGCACGTGCTGCCGGCGCAATCGGTGGCAAGCTTGCGGGTGCAGGCGGAGGCRGCTTCCTCGTTCTCTATTGCCCTAAAGATCGTCAGGAAAAGGTGCGGCAAGCGTTGTCGCAGCTCAAGGAAATCGAGTTTCGTTTTGACTGGAGCGGCGCGCGCATCGCTTTTGCACAGTAGAGAGTGTGAATGGCACCACGTCTCATCATCACCGGATCGACCGGCTATATCGGCGCAAGACTTGTCGCGATGGCGCGTGAGCGCGGCTTCGACGTGGTTGAACTGGGCCGGCGGCCCGGCGCGGCGTGGCGCATTGGCGATGAACCTGCAGCATCCGATCTGGAGGGAGCGGTTGGGCTCGTCCATCTCGCGCATTCCTGGGCGACTTCGCCGGAGGCGGCCGAAGAAGAAAACGTCAATATATCAGGCACCTTGAAGCTGGCGGAAGCGGCAAAGGCAGCCGGCGTGCCGCGCTTCGTTTTTGCCTCGTCCACCTCGTCCAGAAAAGAAGCGCTCAATGTCTACGGCCGGACCAAGTTCAGGATCGAAGAGCATTTGGTTGCCAGCAAGGCAGCACCGATTGTCAGAATTGCGCGAATAGGGCTCGTCTACGGCGGCCCGCGCACAGCGATGTACGGCCTGATGGCGAAATTGGCGGCGCTCAGTCCAATCCTGCCGATGATAGGGCTCAGCCGGAAAGTTCAGCCCATTCATCTCGACGAAGTCGCCGCAGGCCTGCTGGCGCTGGCGACCGGAGAGGACCAGCCGCTGCAGACCTTTGTGCTGGCGCAGGAAAAGCCCATAAGCTTTGCCGCCTGGCTCAGAATTCTCCGCCGCGGCCAGGGTAAGGGCAAGCTTCATTTCATACCGGTTCCGCTGACCGCGGCACTCCTCGCCTGCCGCATGACGAAACTTCTCCCGTTGATTCCCACGGTCGATCCGGAACGCGTGCTCGGGCTTGCAGGCGCCGCGCCGATGGAGAGCGGCGAGAGCCTCAGGCTCCTGATGTTGAACCTGTCCGACCCGGCGACTGCGCTTGCAGGGGAATTCGGCCAGACAAACGAGGAGCAATCGCGACGTGAGGCAGAGGCCCTGCTGCGATATCTGGGCATCGCGCCCACCGAAATACCGCTGCAGCGACTCTGCGAAGGGCTGCGGCATGAGGGATTGTCGCCGCTTGGCCTTTCCCCGGCAATGATCAGGCATCCTGGTTTGCTGGCCCTCTTTGAACCGCCGGCCAATCRAACACGGCATCGCCTCGCGCAGGCCCTTTACTTGGCCGACCTCGCGAGCGAACCGGAAAGGCGCCCGGGCAAAAAAGCCGGATTTTTCGGCGCGATACTGGCGATTTCCAGCGATGTCTTGCTCTTTCCGCTCCGCGCGCTTTTAGCGGGGAGATATCGATGAATGGGCCGGACGCCGACTTCATCATCATCGGCAGTGGACCTGCCGGTGTCTCCGCGGCGTTTCCCCTGATCGCGGCCGGACGCCGCGTTCTGATGCTGGATGGCGGGGGTGATGCCGGATCGCCGGAGGAAAGCCGCAGCGTCCGCGTCCTCGGAAGCAATCTGGAATCGCTGCGAACGGACGACGGAAGTTCGCCGAAATTGCAGACCCCCGTTGCACGAGGAATTCTCGAACCTTTTCGAGACCAATCCGGCATAACCGGCAACGGCTTCTTCCCGATCGGCAGCCTTGCCCGCGGCGGTCTCTCCAACATCTGGGGAGCGCAAATCAGCTATCTCGATGCCGAGGACATCGCGGCCTGGCCGATCGACATCGCCTCCTTGCAGAGATCCTACGAGCATGTCGCCAAGCGCATCGGCATCAGCAGGAATGCGGATTCTACGACAGGCGCTGACAGTGAGCCCGTCCTGCCGCTTGGAGCGACAGCGGCCCATGTTCTCCATCGGCATCAGGCCGCAAAGCCGGCTGATGGATCGTTCCGGCTTTTTCCCGCCGTCAATGCCATACTTTCGCAGGCGAGGTCCGGGCGCGCAGCATGCGATCTGCGCGGCGACYGTCTCTATGGCTGCCCGACAGGCGCGATCTATAACAGCAGGCAGGATCTGCTGCTGTTGCGAAAGTCTCCACATTTTCGTTTGCTCGATAATATGCGGGCCGTCTCGTTGACACGCAGCTCGGGCTGGACGGTCAGAACGGCAAACGGATCGTCATTTTCCGCACCGAGGATCATTCTGGCCGCAGGAGTCCTTGGAACGGCCGCCCTGCTGTCGGACCTCCTGCCGATTGACGCGCAGGGACTGCGTCTTCTGAACAGTCCCACGCTGGCCATTCCCCTGCTCTCCCCCGCAAGGCTGTTGCGTTCGCCGACGGCGACGCACAGCCTTGCGCAGCTTGGGTTATCTCTGCGCTACGGCACCGGCGCATCCGATTACGTGACGGGAGCGATCTATGAAGTTGGTACGCTGCCGGCGCAGAGCTTCATCAACAGGATGCCGCTCGGTCGAAAAGCCGGGCGCGCGGCGTTCGAGCTTATCGGGAGCAGTCTCCTTGTCGCGACGATCTATTATCCCGGCAATCAAAGCCGAAGCTACATCCGTCGGGACGAAACGGCAGGAAAGGGTCTGACCGTCCGCGGCGGCTTCGCGGAAGGTTTCGACATCCACGCCGAGGCCTTGAAAAAGACGCTCCGCCGGGAATGGAAACGGCTGGGTCTCATTCAGCTCCCGGGCGTGTCGCTGGCGGAACCCGGCATCGACGCCCATTTTGCCGGCACCTTGCCTATGGGCGCGTCCGGTCCGTTCGGTACCTCTTCAGACGGCGAATTGAATCTCCATTCCGGTCTCCACATCGTCGACGGTTCGATCCTTCCGGATCTGTCCTCGAAATACGTCACGATGACGATCATGGCCAATGCCGACCGCATCGCCCATCGCCTCGCCGAAACGGAAGCAAACTCGGCACTTTAGGGTTTGAAATTCGCCCGAGCTTTGAGGACTAACAGAACGCATCGGAAAAACCGTTTGCCGATGCGTTCTCGTCTTTCTTTGCGGCAAACCGCAAACACCGATCAGTTCAGGCAATGCCGCCCAGGCATACATATTTAAGCTCGGTATATTCGTCCAATCCGTGCCGCGACCCTTCGCGACCGAGGCCCGACATTTTCACGCCGCCGAACGGAGCCTCGGCTGTGGAGACAAGACCGGTATTGACGCCGACCATCCCATATTCGAGCGCTTCGGCCACGCGAAATACTCGCGACAGATCGCGAGCGTAAAAATACGAAGCAAGCCCGAACTCGGTGTCGTTTGCCTGTTCGATGACGTCCTCTTCGTCGCGGAAACGAAAAAGCGGTGCAAGCGGCCCGAAGGTTTCCTCGCGCGCGACCTGCATGCCGGCAGCGACATCGCGCAGGATCGTCGGCTCAAAGAAATGACCGCCAAGCGCATGGCGCTTGCCCCCTGAAACGATCCCGGCGCCCTTTGAAACGGCATCGCGGATATGGCTTTCGACCTTGGCGACGGCATTGTCGTCGATCAGCGGGCCAAGCACGACGTCACGGTCGAGACCGTTGCCGACCTTCAGGCCCGAAACGGCCGCAGCGAGCTTGGCGGCAAATGCCTCATAGACGCCGTCCTGGACATAAAGCCGATTGGCGCAGACGCAGGTCTGGCCGTTGTTGCGGAACTTGGCGATGAGCGCGCCTTCGACGGCAGCGTCGAGATCGGCGTCGTCGAACACGATGAAGGGTGCATTGCCGCCAAGTTCGAGACCGAGCTTTTTGATCGTCGGCGCGCATTGTCGGTAAAGCAGCTCGCCCGTCCGGGTGGAGCCGGTAAATGTCAGGACCCGAACGTCACGGCTTGCCGTCAGCGCCCCACCAATTGCCGCTGCGTCGCCCGTGACGATGTTGAGAAGCCCCGGCGGCAGGCCGGCACGCTCACCGAGAACGGCGATCGCAATGGCGGAGAATGGCGTCTGCAGCGCCGGCTTGAGGACGACGGCACAGCCGGCGGCAAGCGCGGGGCCAATCTTGCGGGTGATCATCGCGTTCGGAAAGTTCCACGGCGTGATCGCCGCCACCACGCCTGCCGGCTGGCGCAGGACGAGGATCCTTTTGTCGGCCTGATGTCCCGGGATGGTCTCGCCGTTGATGCGTCTTGCCTCTTCGGCGAACCATTCGATGAAGCTCGCACCATAGGTGATCTCTCCCTTGGCCTCGGCGAGCGGCTTTCCCTGTTCCAGCGTCAGGATCATCGCCAGGTCGTCGCGGTTTTCGATCATCAGGCGGTGCCAAGCCTTCAGAACGGCGGCGCGCTCCCCGGCGGTCTTCTTCGCCCAAAGCTTCTGGGCAATCACGGCGGCACGGATGGCGTCCTCCGTTTCCGCCGCACCGAGGTCAGGGACCACCCCCAGCGGCTCGCCTGTGGCTGGATTGCGGACCGTCGCCGCCTTGCGGCCTTCCGCTTCGATCCAGCGATCGGCGATGGGGCATGCCTGGCGAAACAGCGAGGGATCATTGAGCTTCATATGACAACTTTCAACAGAATACGTGAGCAGCACCGGGATCGAAATTCAGATGGACTATATCTCCACGGCTGAGCCCCGCGATAGCCTCATGACCGAACGGCAGGCGAACCGCCAGCGCCTCGCCTGTCGCCGTCTCGGTCGAGACGTGAATATTGTTGCCGAGAAAGGTAATGTCGCTGACAGTTGCGGCAAGACCCGCTCCCGCCGCTGGGGCGCGCGACAATCGAATGCGCTCAGGCCTCAGCATCAGGGCTGCCCTCGTCCCGGAGGTTCCTTTTCCATGCACCGGAATATGATTGAAGACGCTCCCGCCGCCAAGTGAAATGGTGGCCTGCCCATCGGAGGATGACAGCAGGTCGCATGAAATGAAGTCGCTGTCGCCGATGAATTCGGCAACGAAGCGGGTCCGCGGATTGGCGTAGAGTTCCGGCCCCGTGCCGATCTGATCGATGACGCCCTTGGAAAAGACGGCGATGCGATCGGAGAGCCGCAGCGCCTCCTCCTGGTCGTGGGTGACATAGAGGATCGTCACTTCGGTCTGCTGATGGATCCGGCGTATCTCATGCTGGATTTCCTCGCGCAGCTTCTTGTCGAGCGCCGACAACGGCTCGTCCATCAGAAGCACCGGCGGATCATAGGCAAGGGCTCTGGCAAGGGCGACGCGCTGCTGCTGGCCGCCGGACATTTGCGCGGGCTTGCGATCCTCGAAGCCTTCGAGCCTAACGAGGCGCAGCATATCCTTCACCTTGCTGTCGACCTCGGCCTTGGACTTGCGCCTGACCTTCAGCGGAAATGCGATGTTTTCGCCCACCGTCAGATGCGGAAACAGGGTGTAGCGCTGGAACACCATACCGATGTTGCGCTTGTGCGACGGCGTGGCGAGCAGGGTCTTGCCTTCCAGCGTGATGTCGCCTTTCGTCGGCGTTTCAAAGCCGGCCAGAATGTAGAGGGTCGTGCTCTTCCCGGATCCGGACGGTCCGAGAAAGGTCAGGAACTCCCCGCGCCGGACGTCGAGATTGACGTCGTGGACGGCGACGACAGGGCCGTATTCTTTGCGTATTCCGCGGATCTGAAGGAATGGTTCTCTCATTGTTTCAGTACCTTACGCACGACGGCAACAAGCGCCATCAAGATGATCGTCAAAAGGATGAGAAGGGTCGACGCCGCAGCGACAACCGGCGTCAGGTCCTGCCGGAGCGTCGCCCATACTTTTACCGGCAGCGTCTGCAGGGTCGGGCTGGACATGAAGATCGCCACCACCACCTCGTCCCAGGATGTCAGGAACGAGAAGACGGCCGCCGAAAACAGCCCGTGGCTGATCGCCGGCAGGGTGACCCTGATCTTTGCTTCCAGTGGCGAGGCGCCGCACAGAACCGCCGCATCCTCGATCGACTTGTCGAAGCCCTCCAGCGCACTTGAGATGGAGAGGATCGAGAAGGGCAGCGCAAGAACGAGGTGCGAAATGACGAAACCCGCCAGCGTGCCGCCAAGACCGATCCTCAGAAAGAAGGCGTAGAGGGCGACCGCAAGAACCACGACGGGAAGGATCATCGGTGTCAGGAACAGCGCTTTCAGCGCATCGCGGAACAGGAACGAACCGCGCACCAGCCCGAAGGAAGTCACAAGCCCGAGCAGCACCGACAGAATCGTCACGATGACCGCGATCTTGAAGCTCGTCCAGGCCGATTCCAGCCAGCGCGGATCGGCAAAGAGTTCGCTGTACCACTGAAACGTCCAGCCGGGCGGCGGAAAGATCAGCCATTGCGAGGAGCCGAAGGAAAGCGCCGCGATAAAGACGATCGGCAGCAGCAGAAAGCCCGCAGTCAGAAGCGTGATCGCCAGCAGGATATATTTCCACCAGCCGAGGCGGTCGAAATTGAGCAACATGTCAACGCCCTCCCGGGTTCTGGTTGCCGAGGAAGCGCAGCTGCACGGCATAAAGCAGCAGGGTCACCACGAGGAGAACCAGCGCCGCAGCACCTCCCATTCCCCAATTGACCAGCGACTGCACGAATTGCGCAATCAGCTCTGCGAGCATCATGTTCGCAGTGCCGCCGAGAAGCGACGGCGTGACGAAATAACCAAGCGACATGACGAAGACCATGAGGGCACCGGCCGCCATGCCCGGCATCGCCAAGGGCAGCAGGACGCGGGTCAGGCACTGCCACCGGTTKGCGCCGCAAAGTGCTGCCGCCTGCAGGGTCGACGGGTCGATCTTCTTGATCACGCCGTAGAGCGGCAGGATGATGAAGGGCAGCATGATATAGGTCATGCCGATCGTCACCCCCGTTAGATTGTTGACGAGGGCCAAGGGCTTGTCGATCAGCCCCATTCCGATCAGCATTTTGTTGATGAGCCCCGTCCGCTGCAAAAGCACCATCCAGGCATAAGTGCGGGCAAGCAGGTTGGTCCACATCGACAGAAGCAGGATGGCAAAGATCACCGACGTCAGGCGCCCGGGCATGATTGCCAGCGCCCAGGCAACGGGAAATCCGATCAGCAGCGAAATCACCGTAACGAGACCCGAGACGATGAAGGTGTTGGCGAAGATCTTGAGATAGGTCGCGGACCCGATCAGCTGCGCATAGTTTCCAAAGCCCGGCACGGGTTCCAGAACGCTTCGCAACAAGAGCACCGCTACCGGCGCGATGAAAAAGATCGTCACGAAGGCGAGAGCCGGAAGGACCCCGCCGAACCCTGTTGCCCTGCGCACCTTTGGCAGGGGCGCAATTGCGCCGGAGGCATCGCTATATGTCGACATGACAGTCCTTCCCACCCGTCAATTTCCGCAGGCGCCGAGGTCCAACAAACGGGCACCGACGCTGCGGGGGGCACGGCGAACCGCCGCCGTGCCCGTTCTCAAGTTTCAGGCTACTTCGCCTGCCAGGCGTACCACTTCTCGCCGATGGCATCGCGATTATCAGCCCAGTAGTTCATGTCGGCATTCACCTGGCTGGCCGTCTGCTGATCCGGCAGGGTCTTGGCCGTCTCCGGATCCATCAGCTTGGCCGAGTCAACGTTGATTGGTGCATATCCGGTGGCTTTTGCAAGAGCGGCCTGCGGTTCGGCCGCGGTCGCCATTGCAATGAACTTCATCGCGGCTTCCGCGTTCGGCGAACCCTTCGGCACGACGAGCGAATCCGCAGCGGTGATGTTCTGTTCCCATGAGGTCTCGGTCTTGATACCGCTCGCCGCAAGCGCGGTCATGCGGCCGTTCCAGATGCTGCCGAAGGGAGCCTCGGCGGATGCCAGAAGCTGCTGCGACTGTGCGCCGCCCGACCACCAGACGATATCCGATTTGATCGTATCGAGCTTCTTGAAGGCGCGATCGAGATCAAGCGGATAGAGCTTGTCGGCAGCCACGCCGTCGGCAAGCAGCGCCGCTTCGATCACGCCGGGAGCCGACCACTTGTAGAATGTGCGCTTTCCCGGAAACTTTGTCGTGTCGAACAGGTCCGCCCAGGTCTTCGGGCAGGCGCTGACGGCATCGGCATTGCAGCCGATCACGAAGGAATAATAGAAGCTGCCGACCGAATAGTCGGTCACGAAGCGCGGATCGAGCTTGGATTTGTCGATGACGGAGAAATCGAGTTTTTCCAGCTGGCCATTCTTGCCGGCCTGGGCGGCATAGTCACCTTCGACGTCGACAACGTCCCAGGTAACCTGGCCAGCCTCGACCATCGCCTTGAGCTTGCCGTAATCCGTCGGCCCGTCCTGTACGACGGTGATGCCGGTCTTCTCGGTGAACGGGCTTGCCCATGCAGCCTTCTGCGCGTCCTGGGTCGTTCCTCCCCAGCTCGAGAAGACCATGTTGTCGGCGTGCGCCGGTGCGGACACAGCCACGAATGCGGCAACCGCCGCGAAAGCAAATGTTGTTTTCATGTTCCCTTATCCTTGTTCTGGTTGTCCTATAGGTATGCCTTATGCCGTCAGTGCGCCTCGCTCCTGGGAGAAAAGTTAGCTGGCTTCATAATCTTGTTTTCCGCTACTTCGATCAGATCGCGGATCTTGGGCAGGAAGGCCTGCCACCGGGGATCGGCCAGAAGCCTCTGGCGCCTCGCCTCCCGGTCGTCCAGGCTCGCAAAGGCCCAGATGTGGACGATCTCGTTGATCGTTCCGATCTCCGAAAAGAAGTACCCGACGAGCGTGCCGAGATGGCTCTTCTGGATCTCGATCCCCTCTTCCTCGACGACCTTGAGATATTGCGGGATGGTGCCGTTCTTCAGCCGATAGGTGCGGATTTCGTAAAACATCGGCGCTACCTCATCACGAAGGGATCGGGGATCGGATCGTCCGATGTCCTGAGCCAGATCGTCTTGGTGCGGGTATAGTCGAGCGCCGCGGCCATGCCGCCTTCCCTGCCATGGCCCGACAGGCCGAAACCGCCGAACGGCGCGATCGGCGAGACCACGCGGTAGGTGTTGACCCAGACGATCCCGGCGCGGAGCCCCTTCATCAGCCGGTGCGCCCGGGTCAGGTTCTGGGTGAAGACGCCGGAAGCCAGGCCATAACGGGTATCGTTGGCAAGCCGCAGCGCCTCGGCCTCCGTCTCGAACGACACGACGGACAAGACCGGCCCGAAGAATTCCTCGATCAGCGACGGCGAGGCGACATCGTCGCAGTCGAGAATCGTCGGCGGGAAATAATAGCCGTCGCCGTCGATCTTGCGTCCTCCCGTGACGAGGCGGGCGCCACTTTCGATCGACTTGGCGACGAGAGCGCCGATATTGTCCTGCTGGCGCTTGGTGGCAAGCGGGCCGACTTCGGTCGCCATATCGAGCGGAGCACCGATCCGGATCGCCTCCGCCTTCTCCCGCAGCAGGGCGACGAATTTATCCTTGACGCTGCGTTCGACGATCAGCCGCGATCCGGCAACGCAGCTCTGCCCTGTCGCGGCGAAAATGCCCGCGACCTGAGCATTGGCCGCACTTTCGAGGTCTGCATCGGCAAAGACGATGAACGGCGACTTGCCGCCAAGTTCAAGCGAGGTGGAGGCGAGGTTTTCGGCCGAATTGCGAACGACGTGCCGGGCGGTTTCAGGGCCGCCGGTAAAAGCGACATGCGCGACCTTCGGGTGCCGGCCGAGGGCAGCGCCGCAGGAGGCGCCGAAACCGGTGATGATGTTGACGACGCCGGCAGGAAAGCCTGCCTCGTGCACGAGCCGCGCAAATTCGAGAAGCGGCGCCGGCCCGTCTTCCGAGGCCTTGACCACCATCGTGCAGCCGGCCGCCAGCGCMGGGCCGATCTTCACCGCGGACAGGAAAAGCTGGCTGTTCCACGGCACGACCATCGCAACGACGCCGATCGGCTCGCGGCGAAGCCAGACATCCATGTCAGGCTTGTCGATCGGCAGGTAGGCGCCTTCGATCTTGTCGGCGATGCCGGCATAGTAGCGATAGTATTCGGCGACATAAGCGATCTGCGCCGATGTTTCGCGGATGATCTTGCCGGTGTCGCGCGTCTCCAGTTCAGCCAGCACCTGCGCGTTGGCAGCAACCAGGTCGGCCAGCTTGTAAAGCAGCTTGCCGCGTTGAGTGGCCGTCATTTTCGGCCAGGCGCCTTCGTAAAGTGCCTTGTCGGCAGCGTTGACAGCCCGATCGACATCGCCCTCGCGCGCTTCGGGCATCTCAGCCCAGACCGTGCCGGAGGCTGGATCGATGCTCGGATAACAGGCCTCGCCATCTGAAAATTCGCCATCGATGTAGTACTGGAAACGCCGCATGGTCTTACTCCTGAAATGCTGGCATGACCTCGGTGATGAAGCGCTCGAGCGACGCCTTCTTGCGCTCGAAGCTCATACCGGTGTCGATCCAGAAGGAATATTCGTCATAGCCCAGCGCTTCATACGCCTTGAGCCGGGCGATGACGGTATCAGCGTCGCCAACGACATTGTTGGTGCGCATGACCTGATCCGACAGCATCGCGTTTGCTCTGATCTGTTCGTCCGGGATCCGTTCGATCAGACCCTGGGTAACCGGCTTCTCATTTTTGAACCAGGCGAAGAAATAATTGTAGTAGGTGCTCAGTTCATGGGCGGCCTGGGCGACATCGTCCTCCGACGAGCCGACATAGGTATGGCGCAGCAACATGATCTTGGGCCGCTCGATCTCGGGATTCTTGGCGCAGGCGTCGTTGAAGCGCTCCATCAACGACTGAACCTCGTCGTCGCCCTGCCAGAGGGGCGTGACCTGAACGTTGCAGCCGTTGGCGACGGCAAATTCGTGCGAGTTCGGATCGCGCGCGGCAACCCAGATGGGCGGGTTCGGCTGCTGCAGCGGTTTTGGCGCCGACGTGGTCGACGGGAACTTGAAGAATTCCCCGTCATGCGCGTAGTCGCCAGCCCATATACCCTTGACCGCCGGGATGAGCTCACGCATGCGCTGGCCGGCACCCCAGGCATCGAGACCGGGCAGCAGACGTTCATATTCGAAGGAATAGGCCCCGCGCGCGATACCGATGTCGAGTCGTCCATCGCAGATGATGTCGGCCATGGCCGCCTCGCCGGCAAGCTTGATCGGATGCCAGAAGGGGGCGATCACCGTCCCCGTTCCGAGCCGTGCCCGCGATGTGCGGCGCGCCAGATCGGCAATGGTCACAAACGGGTTGGGCGCAATGGTGAAATCCATGCCATGGTGCTCACCCGTCCAGATCGCGTGCATGCCGCCCTTGTCGGCGATCTCGCAAAGCGCGACGAATTCCTCGTAGAGGCTCTTATGGCTTTGATTGGCATCGAGCCGTTCCATATGGACGAAGAGGGAGAACTTCATGCTTTTGCGTCCTTGGCTGGAATTGGGTGAACAGTGCCGCCGGTCTCGTCGCCGAAATAGACGCCGAAATTGCCGATCGAGCTTTCCATCGCGAAACGGTTGACGATATCGGCAGTCGAACTGGTCTTGAATTTTGCCGCAACCAATGCGTCAGGCTTCAGGAACCTGCCGCCGGCAGGCTCGCCCTCTCCGGCAACGGCGTGATAGACGATGTGCTGCTTGCCGTCGCTTTTGCCCTCATAAACCGAATAGAGAAAGCCGATGCTGACCTTCAGCCCGGTTGATGTCTCCAGGTATTTTTGCAGCGTCTCGGTGGGATTGCCGTCATGGGCGTCGACGCTCGGCAGGGAGAGCACATCCTCGCCGAGCAGCAGAACCTCCCCGCGGCGCTCGACAACGGCTGCAAGTTCCATATTACCTTCGCTTGCCGCCGACACTGCCTTGCTTGCGAGCGTCGGCGTGAAATAGCCGCCACGCGCATAGCCGAGACCGTTGCGGCCGCTATTGTCGAAAGCTTCGATGCGGCCCATCAAGATGACGTGGTCGCCAGCCTCGATGACCTCTTCCATGGCGCATTCGAACCAGGCCGCAACGTTCGAGAATATCGGGCAGCCTGCCGATCCCTTCGCCCATTCGACCGCCGCAAACCTGTCCTCGACCGGGCGAGCAAAAGTGTTCGACACGTCTTTCTGCATTTCCGAAAGCACGTTGATCGCAAAATGCTGTGCGCCGGTCATGGTGGCGAAATTACGCGACGTCTTGGCAAGGCAGACGAGGAGAAGCGGTGGATTGAGCGAGACCGAGGTGAAGGAGTTCGCCGTGAAGCCGATCGGATGTCCATCCCCGTCGCAGGCGGTGACGACAGTCACCCCGGTCGGAAAAGCCCCGAATGCATCTCGCAGTGCTCTTGGGTCGACAGTCTGGATTGTCATCGTTCATCCTCCCCGAACGACAGCCACTCAGCGAGCAGCGAATTGACGATATCAGGCGCGGTCAGGTTCACCATATGACGATGCCCTTCGACGATGCGGGCGTAGCCCCGCGGCGCAAGCTCTGCCATTTGTGTCGCCATCAATGGCGTCGAGTTCGGATCATCGGACCCCGTCAGAAACAGCGCCGGACCAGCGACGTCTTTCCAGCCGTCAGCATAGGTCTCGTCTCCTCCCGCGAAGGCGGCGTAAGCGACGGCATATCCCTGGGGATCGACGAGGTTTAGCCATTTTCGCGTCAATTCACGCGCAGTGACGCTGTCCGCATCTTCGCCGAACCAGCGGGCCAGCGGACCTTCCTTGTCGACGCCCGATACCGGAATGGCCGCGGCGCGCGAAAGGACGGCGGCCTTTGCCTCAGGGTCACGCCTGTAGACACCGTTGAGGTAGGCGACACGGCTGATACGCTCGCCAAATGTCGCGGCCGCCCCTCCCGAAACCAGTGCGCCCATCGAGTGCCCGGCAACATTTGCCGTGTCGATTGCCATCTCGTCGAGAAAACGTCCGAACCAGGTGACGAATTCCTCGAGCCGACTGCCCGCCGGCAGCTTTGCGCTCTCCCCATGTCCCGGCATATCGACAGCGATGACGCGATGGCCTGCAGACAGAAATGCGATCTGCGGAGCCCAGGCCTCGAGCCGCATGCCGACGCCATGAATGAGAACCAGCGGCTCGCCGCTGCCGGCCTCATGATAGGCCGTTCCGCTTGCCGTCGTCTTTCGGGACAAGGCACCGGCGGCGTTTGTTGCTGCAGCGGTGCGTGTGGTCGATCCGGCTGTCAGCATCTCAGAGCCGCTCCCTCAAACGCCCGCAGGATTGGCAACGTCCTGCCCCAGGTCTTTCAGATCCTGGTAGCGGTCGCCGATACGGTGATGGGGACGCCCGCCTATCGAAGCACCGAGAGCCACGACGATCTCGTCGGCAGCAGGCGCGTCGGGGATCGACGTCTGGATGGTCAGGTAGTGCGAACGGCGACCTTCATCATTCTTGTCCATCAGCGGGATCATGATCGGCGCATTGGCAGGACCGCGGGTGTTGCAGAAGGCGAGATAGGACTTCGCGCCGACGGCCTGGCGATAAAAATTGCCGAAACGCAGCGTGTGGATAAGCGCGGACCCGTGTTCGATCTCGCCGTCCAGGCCGACGACAGCAGACTTTCCATATCCCTCGACAGCCTCGCCGGACCCGACCGCCTCGATGATCATCTTGGTCAGCAACTCGCCGAGCACCGGAGCGCCTGCGTGAATTTCGGGCTTGAGGTCGTCGACGAAGCCGCGACCGGCCCAGGGATTCTTCACAACCGCGAAGGCGGTAAACAGCTTCAGCGGAACCGCCGCGGCCTTGCCGCCTTCGATCAGCGTCGTTTCGATCTGCAGTCCTGTCTTGCGAATTTGAATGGCCATCGAGCACCTCATTTCTCAATTTCGTATTATGGTATACCATAATATATGAGTGTCAAGTTGGTTCCCGCGAGGACGCAGGTCAAGCCGAGGCGGAGTTTTTCAATTTGGCCCGTGCGCACTCTCGACCCACCGGGCAGCGCTTTCTTCCCGTCAGCGCGTTGTCAGCTGACAAACGACATGGCGGCGCCCCGCCGAGGCCGGCCGAGTCCAGAAGTCACGGTCATCCCAATTCATGGTACCGCCTTACATATTACTTAATATGGCATACCATCACATTGGACAAAGTTGGGTGTCAAGCGCGGAGTATGGATTCCGCTAAATTGCGCGGAACATCATCGCGAATGGAGTGATATCGACAGCTGAGATGAGCGCTTTGCCAGGGCCTGCGGGGGAAGCGGCAGGGGCCTGTTCGTGCCTAGTCGGCAGGCTTCTTCCCCGACAGCACCGCTTCGGCGATCGCGCTTGCGGCGGCGACGTGATCCATCGCGGCCCGGTAAGCCCCCTCGCCGTCACCGCGGCGGATGGCGTCGACGATCTTCGACATCTGCAGCGGTCCTTCAATGCCGCGCCTCTCCGTCTTGATCGTCATCGAGCGCAGGTGGTTTATGCGCACGGTGAGGAGATTGACGACATCCCAGGCAACGTTCCTGTCAACCATGGTGAACAGCGTGTGATAGAAGGAAGAGGTGTTCGTCAGCACAGCCGACATGTCGTTGTCACGGTAGCTGTTGCGGATCCCGGCCAGAGATTCCTCCAGCGCGGCGACGATCTCCGGGCTACGGCGCTCCGCGCACAGCCGCGCCGCCATGCCTTCCAGCGCGCCGCGGATCTCATAGATCTGTTTGGCTTGGTCGATGTCGAGCTGCGCGACGATCGGCCCCTTGTTCGGCAGAATGGCGACAAGCCCTTCGGATTCCAGATGCCTCAGAACCTCGCGCACGACTGTTCGGCTGACGCCGAGCTGGGCGCAGAGGTCACGCTCGACAAGGCGATCTCCGGGACGAAAATATCCGTTGACGATGGCTTCACGGACCTTGTCGAGTGCCAATTCCCGCAAGGTCTTTGCAGGACGCTCGACTCTAATTGCGTCCTTCAGAGCACCGCTCATTGTCTACCTCAGTGTTGGACTTTGCACGCTCAACTTCCGCCGCCGCGGCCGAATGCAAGAATCGTATTATGGCGTACCAGATACTGTAGCTGGCAGCGGCCGGCAATTCAACAAGCGCCGTGCCGACCTATGGCGCCGCCCGTCTTGCCAGACGCGCAAAGGACGATGTAGCACCTTGATCTGCTGCCGACACGTCGGGAGCTAGCCTCTCGAAACAATCTCCTCGACCACGACTTTGGCCTGAACCCGGATATCCGGAACGGCCGTGATCTCCCAGAATTGTCCTGCCGTCAGGGCGCCGACCGCAAATAGTCGGGCCGGCGAGATTCGGGACGGGGCTATCACCTCGGACGCGGCATCCACCTGGATCCCGAGGCCAAGAGGATCGGGGACGATCAACTCAAAGCGGCTCATTTCCTTCAAAAGCGGTGAATGACTGATCCCGGCCCGCTCCATTCCCGTGCAGTTGACGAGCCAGTCCGCCCTGATCTCGGCGATCTCGCGCGTCCCTCTGACCCTGTAGCTGGCAACGAGCCGGCCCTCCTCGGCCCCGAGCGATTTCAGGAAGCCCGCGTGGAAACGAACGGTTCCGTCTAAGACCAGCTTCTCAAACCTGTCGAACACGTCGGGTGCTACCCGGTGACGATGGATGTTCCACCAGGGAAGCGCATGCCTGAGGAAGCGTGCGCGTTCCTCGCTCGAAAGCCGTTGCCAGAGAGCCTGCGTTGCAGGCCTCAGACCGTCCATCACGGCTCGCCAGTCGGCAACCGTCCGGCTCTTTCCTCGCAGGGTCTTCAATATGCCGCTGATCGTATCCGGAAGCCTCTCGACGTCGATCGGCAGAGGTGCTGGCGGCGTCCACGCGTGTCCGAGCGGCGCGAGCCCACGCCGCGAAAGCACATCGATCTTGCCGACGTGGCCATGGGCGCGAAGCGCGAGAACCTGATCAATCATCGTCAGGCCGGATCCGAGGATACACACCGCATCGGATGGTGCGACGCGCCTCAGCCACGAAAGCCGCCACGGGTTTTCGATGATCCGCGATCGCAGCAATGGCGGGACTCCGTCCGGAGCGACCGGCAGGGTCGCGTTCCCGACGCCAAGGCAAAGCACCACGTTCTTTCCGGCAATCTCGTCACCATTGCCGAGATGGAAGGCCAGCGTGCTGCTGTAACGTTCCACGCATCCCGCCGCCTTGGCCTTGATGAAATCGACCCGGCAACGGCCGTCCCGCTTTCGAAGCAGCCGAGCAAGCGTATCGCGGACATAAAGACCGTAATCGCTGCGCGAAGCGAAATCGCCGGCCTTCAACGGGCGTCCATGGCTTTTCAGCCAGTCGACAAAGTCGTCGGGTTGATGCGGCAAGAGGCTCATGCGGCCGGCGGGAACATTGAGGCGATGGAGATAGAGCTCCGTCCGGTAGGCCGTCCCGCGGCCGAAACCAGGATCGTCGCCGACGACGGCGACCTTCGCCGAAGCCGGAAGCTGTTCGATGAGATTGCAGGTAACCGCGATCGCTGAAAAACCGGAACCGACCACGATAACATCATATGTCAAATGCATTCTCCCTGAAGCTCAGAACGTCATCGAGACATTTGGTCATTCAAGCCTCGTGTCGCTCGCCGGTCCCTGCTGATCGCACGAGCGGCAGAACCACGAAAACAATTATCTCTATAGTCTATAAATATAGTTTGTTATTTCTCCCGCTAGCCCCTTCCCAACGATTACGCTTTTGAGGGTGAGATCAAGGGCCACGCGGCCCTGAACAAAGGGGCTCAAGATGCATTTCAGGAATTTGGTTGCCGCAATCGCCGTCGGCGTCGGCACTTTTGCAACGGCTGTTGTCGCTGAAGCGGCGGACAAGAAGGTCGTCGTCGCCTATCAAACCGACGCCTTGCCGTCGTCCGTGGCGATCGCCAATGGCGAATTCGCCAAGGAGACGGGATACGAGATCGACTTCCGCAGGTTCAATTCGGGCGCCGAAATCTTTGCGGCGATTGCCTCCGGTGACGTCCAGGTCGGCTATGTCGGCTCCAGCCCGTTTGCGGCTGCAGTATCACGCGGGCTCGAGGTCAAGGCCTTTTACCTCGCCTCCATCTCCGGCATCGACGAGGCTCTCGTCGTGCGCAACGGTTCTGGCATCGAAAGCCTGAATGATCTGAAGGGCAAGAAGCTTGCGGCCGCGCCGGTATCCACGGACCACTATCAGCTCCTGGCGCTGATCAAATCGCTGGGCCTGACCGAAAAGGACGTTCAGGTCTTCGCAATCCCTCAGCCCGAGATTGTCGCCAGCTATAATCGCGGCGACATCGACGGCGGCTTCGTCTGGGATCCGGCGCTGACCGAACTGAAGAAGAACGGGAAGGTTCTGGTGACCTCCAAGGAGGTGGCAGACAAGGGTGCGCCAACATTCTCGGCCTGGGTCGCGACCTCGACATTTGCCGCCGACAACCCGGACTTTCTGAAGGGCTTCGCTTCGGTCATCAACAAATACTACGCGTCCTTCGCCTCGGACAAATCCGCCTGGGGTCCCGACAGCGACAACGCCAAGTCGCTTGCCAAGCTTCTCGGCGGAACGGCCGATCAGCAGGCCTCGGCTTTGAAGAACCTCACACTTCTGACACCTGAGGTTCAGGCATCGGATGCCTGGCTTGGCGGCGGCGAAAAGGCGGGTGCCGGCAAGATCCTCAAGGACACGGCATCGTTCCTGAAGGAACAGGGCAAAGTTTCCGACGTGCTGGCGAATTACGGCRCCTTCGTCACCGCAGATGCCCTCACCGGCGTCAGCAACTGATCCTCCCCTGACGCCGGCGCAGTCGTTGCGCCGGCGTCAAACTTGCGAGCGGCAACATGCTTAAAGTCGATCACGCCAGCGTTTTCTTCGCAGCCCGCGACGGGCGGACCGTTCACGCGCTCGATCGCGTTTCCTTCGATATTCCCGAGCGGGGCTTCGTCGTCGCGCTCGGAGCATCAGGATGCGGCAAATCAACCCTTCTCAACGCGATTGCCGGCTTCCTTCCGCTGTCGGATGGCCGGATCACACTCGACGGCCGCGCGGTCGAACAACCCGGCGCGGATCGTGGCGTCGTCTTTCAGAAAGACTCGCTGCTGCCCTGGAAATCCGTTCTCGACAATGTCGCGCTCGGTTTGAAATTCGCCGGGGTCAAGCGCAAGGAGGGCCAAGCGCGCGCCCTGGAGCTTCTCCGGCTCGTCGGCCTCGATGAATTCGCTGGCGCTTTTCCCTACGAGCTGTCGGGCGGCATGCGCCAGCGTGTCGGCATCGCACGGGCTCTGGCGACAAATCCCGACATCCTGCTGATGGACGAGCCGTTTGGCGCACTCGACAGCCTGACCCGCGAGCAGATGCAGGAACTGCTGGTTTCCATCTGGGATAAAACGGCAAAGAAGGTCTTCTTCATCACGCACTCGATCGAAGAGGCCTTGTTCCTGGGCACACAGGTCCTGGTCATGTCACCTCGACCGGGGCGCGTCGTGGCACGCTTCGATCTGGATTTCGTTCACCGCTTCGCCGAGACCGGCGACGCCCGATCGATCAAGGCGTCGCCGCAATTTGCCGAGCTGCGCGAGGAAATCCGCGCCATTCTCCACAGCACCGAAGACCTGAGGAGCGCCGCATGAGCGATATAGTGCAGGCACCGCCGATTGCGGCGGGTAGAGAGGACCATCAGGTCAAGCTGGTGAAAATGGCGGGCTTTGGAGCCGGCGAGAAATCGACGGTGGCCATCAGCGTTGCGACAGCGCTGGCCATAGTGCTGATGTGGTGGCTGGTATCGGCGCTCGGTGTCGTCCCACACTTGTTTCTGCCGCGCCCGGACGAGGTGCTGACACAGATCGGCGCCATCTATCGCGACGGTTACGCCGGAGCGTCGCTGTCCGAACATGTTTTTGCAAGCCTGTTCCGCATTGTGGTCGCAGCCTTCATCGCCGTCTCCGCCGGCATTCCGCTCGGATTGCTCATGGGCCTGAACCGCTGGGCAAAAGGCGTGCTCGACGCGCCGATCGAGTTTTACTGGCCGCTTCCGCCGCTCTCCTACCTGCCGCTGATGATCATCTGGCTCGGCATTGGCGAGACGTCGAAGATCACGCTGCTGGTGCTTGCGATGTTCGCACCGATCTGCCTTTCAGCCCAGGCCGGCGTTCGTTCGCTGCCGATCGAGCGCGTCAATGCCGCGCGTTCGCTGGGTGCGAGCCGACTGCAGCTCTTCCTGGACATCGTCCTGCCATCCGCCCTGCCGGAGATCCTCACCGGCATTCGAATTGCGCTCGGTGTCGGCTGGGGCACGCTGGTTGCGGCTGAATTGATCGCGTCCACGCGCGGGATCGGTTTCATGATCATGTCGGCCTCACAATTCCTGGCGACCGACGTCGTCCTCGTCGGCATCGGCATCATCGCGATCTGCGCATTCACCTTCTCGGCCGCCATTCGTTTTCTGGAGGCGTTCCTCGTGCCCTGGAAGGGCAAGCTCTGACCAGAGGGCGGCAGGGAGCCCTATTCAATGGCTTCCTGCCGCCGCGTTCAGCCCGTGTATGGCGACAAGCTCGGCTGCAACGAGCTTCTGAAGCCGCCACAAATTGCGGTCCCTGATGCCGCGTTCCTCCAGATGCTTCACCGTCAGATACAGATATTCGGCGCAGGAACCCATGTGTCCGCAGGCTCTCGCAAGCACCTGCGCTACCGTCTCCAGCGGCAATTTGCGGGAAACGCGCTCGCCTTTCGGACCAGCCCAAAAGACCAGCGCGCGCACCAGCCCATGCGGGGTCGCGACCGGGATCCAGCGAACCGTCGCAGCGTCTTCGATGGTGCCGACTTCACGGCGGATCAACCGCCGTATCTGGCCAAGGCGGTCATCATCGGCAAGCCTGAAGACGACGCCGTTGCAACGTCCACCGCGGTCAAGTGCCATCATCAGGCCCGGCTGGGACCGCGTTCCCCGCCAGCGGGTCATCTGCAGGCAGAAGGAGCGATGCCACCCTCTAGCTGCGCCACGCTGCGATTCGACGGCGTCGAAGTCCGGCTTCCATATCAATGATCCATAGGCGAAGATCCAAAGCGGGGCGCCGGTAGACTCATCGAGAAGCCGGTTGGCGAGCATCTCCACCTCCGCTTCGCTCAGCGGTTTTCGGTGTGGCTCCGGGCCGACATCGATCGCGGGGCGAAGGCTCAACGATACGAGCTCGTCCGTCAGAGCCATTGTTGATCCGGTCAGCAAAAGTCTGCTTCCCCGGACCGCAGACTGTTTATGCTCGCGAATATCCGTCATGCGTCAGTGCACCGTAAATCTGGCCGCATCGGCCTGGCGCCGCTGCAGGCTGCGTATCAGCATCGCGGCCTCCCTGACGATTGCCGAAAACGTCGCATCATCGGCCTCTGCGATCCTTCCCGTCATCTCGCGGATGATCGTCGTCAAATGAATGATGGAATGGCGATGCTGCGGATCTTCCGATCCCATTTCGGCATCGGCCATGGTGAGCAGCGTCTGCACCAGCCGCTCCATGGTTTGGCGGCGCCGGGTCCTCGGATCGGCATTCGGATCCTCGCTAAGGCGCAGCAGGTCGGAGACAATATCGGACATTCCACTCTGTCTCACATTGCAAAAGCCGGCGGCATCGAAAAGCTCTGCCTTCGACCGCGTGCCTGCGTCTTCAAGGCGTCCAGCATCCGGTAGCCGTTGCGCCAGCGGCCAAAGCCGCTGGCGATATTGATGTGCCCGGCAAGGCCGATATTCCTGGTCTCGGCGTTCCACAGGCGGCCGAACAGGGTCAACCGATCGACCGTCATGTAGGCATCGTTCATGCTGCCGACGACGATGCTTGGAAAAGGCAACGGCGCCGTCGGCATGGCGCCAAACGAGATATGCCCGGGATGCAGGTTTTCCGTGGCCGGCAGATCGCATGGAGCAACGAGCAATGCCCCCTTGACGCGCCGCGCTGCACTTCGCCCGGCCAAGCGGGCGGCAAGCAGGCATCCGAGACTATGGGCAACCAGATAGGCCTCGCCGGCCTCTTCAAGCGCGCCTTCCAATCGCAGCAGCCAGTTGTCAAGGTTCGGATGATCCCAGTCGTCCTGAACGACGCAACGACTGCCCGGCTGATCCTGCAGCCAGTGCTGTTGCCAATGCCCGTCTCCCGAGCCGAAAAGCCCGGGAAGAATAAGTACGTCGATCATCTGACGGCATCCTCTCTGAAGCTGCGCGTCGGTCTTTTTCCCGATCGGGGCAAACATCGGACATCACTCATCAGATCCACCCGATCACCAGGGCGAACAGGAATGTGAAGGAGCTGACGATCGTGCAGATTCCAGCCGCATGCCTGAAATGCGACATGACGCTGCCTTCCGCTCTTCTCGCACCGTGCCGACGCAGGTCGGTCTCAACGACAATCGCCATCACGCCGTTCTCCTCAATACCAAAGGCCGGGCATGGTGCCCCAATAATGGAGTTCGTATTCGCGCGCGGACCGCTCACGCTCGTCGTCCCGCGCGAGCGATCCATTCACAGGCTCCCGTGCAGCGGGCGGCTTCAGGCCGAGGAACCGGCCGATCGAAAGCTTCAGCCAGAACTGAAAATCAAGCTTCATGCGAACCTCCTGTCAGGAACCGCGTTATTCTTCGGCTAGGAAATCAGCGAATGACGTTGTGCATTGGCGAGAAGAACGTGAAGCGATGCCGTTGGTCCGTAGAGCATCAGCAGGCGGTTCTCCTCGCGCTTGGCGAGACGATAGCGTCGGGCGAATTCGAAGACGCTCCACAATTGCTCGCTTGGCCCCGGCCTTTCCGCATCGGTGATCGTTGCTTCCTGAGATCGAACCATGGTGACGATCCTTACTCGGCTGCCGCCAGGGCCGGATTTGCGCCCGGAAAGAAGGCCGCCAATTCGCCGATCACTTCGTTGATGCGGGCCAAAAGCGCATCGGATGAAGCCGCATAGTCTGTGAAATCGCGGTCGGACGCATAAACGGCAGTCGGCAAGGTATGGGCCATGAAAAAACCAAACAGCGGCCGAAGCTGATGCTCGACCATCAACGCATGCCGGTCACCGCCGCCGGTCGCCGTGATGATGATCGGCTTGCCCCGAAGTTCGTGGGGGTCGATCAGGTCGATGAGGTGCTTGAAATGGCCGGGATAAGAGCCCTTGTAGGTCGGCGAGCCGATGATCAGAGCATCGGCCTGCACGATCTCGTCAACGACATGCCTGGCCTGCGCGTCGAGATCCTTGCGCCACAAGGCACTGCCGAGCGACGGACCGACATCATTGAGATCATAGCTCTTGCTCGTAAATCCGTAGCGAATGCTCGCACGTTCGGCGATGTGCCGGACGAGTGCCAATGTCTTCGATGGACGGTTGAAGCTGCCAGCGATGCCGACGAGTTTGAAACCTGACATGGTTTTTCCTCTCTTTGCGTTGCTCCAACTATTGTCTACAAAATTGATAGATTAAAGGAACGTGCATCTCTCCTTCTTCGCCTGGTTGAAAAAAACGTTCGCCGCCGCTTCAGCACGCATAGGCTGCAAGCCGATCGCCATCGACATCTCAGACGTCGAGACGCTGCAATTCATTGCGGTCACATTGCTTGATCCAAGCCTAAGGCTTGTCGCCGTGAAGATGACGTTCGAGGAAGGGTAAATTGTCCTGCCCCCAATAGATCTCGCCATCATAGACATAGGTGGGAAAGCCGAAGACGCCGCTGTCGCGGGCATGCACGCGGTCGGCCGACCACTTGTTCTGGACATCGTCGTCGGCTTGTCGCCTGAGGAGCGCTGCGCCATCGAAACCCGCTGACGTCACGATCACTTCGCGCACGTCGGGCTTGCCGATATCCTTCGCCTCGCTCCAGAAGGCATGCTGCAGGGCGCGGGCAACGCCGATCCAATCCTGTCCGTCGAGGTAGGCGGCAATCACGAAGAGGGAGGCCGGCGTCGGATCGCTCAGATCCGGGCGATGTTCGAGCCGCAGTTCCTTGCCGCGCACGCGCGCCCAGCGCTTGAGGTCCCGCGTCCAGTAGGCGCGCCGGATCTCCGGGCGGTTGCGCGAAAAGATACCGCCATTTTCCTCGACCACCGTCGTCAGATAGGGCGTGACGACGACGTCGTTCTTCGCCGCAAGTTCGGCGAAGGCGTCGAAGCCGATGTAGGACCAGGGCGAGCCGATAGAAAAGAAGTACTCTACTGATTTGGTCACTGATGCATGTTCCCTGCGAGGTGATGGTTCTGGCGTCGAATGGTCGACGGCATTTTCAGGAAGCGGATCTAACTTCGGATTGCGCTTTCCATCCGAGCTCCGGTGCTATCAGCGTCACGAAGTCGTGGAGAATCTGGCGATATTCCTCGTGCTCGAACTCGTAAGGGAGCTCCAGCCTTAACTCGCTGACCTCGGGCAGGATCGGATCGGCAAACAGCTGCGCCAATATCTCGTCCGATGTGCCGACGACGTCCCGGGCGAACAGGGTGCGCCGCTCGCCCTGCGGTGAAAGGGTTCGCTGATGGCGGCCATCGGCATAGTCTCGATACCTGCGGCGCGTTGCCGCATCGGCGCTGTCGAAAGGCACGAGTACGCGCCCCAGCGCGACGCGACGCTGCGTGCCGGCGGCGCGATAGGTTTCGATCAATCGCGATTGCGCGGTGAAGAAATCATCCGTTCCCTCACCCGTTATCACATTGCCGGTCAACAGGTTGAAGCCATTGCGGCCGGCCCATTCGGCCGAGCGCTGCGACCCGCCGCCATACCAGATCCGGTCGATTAAGCCCTTGGCATAAGGCTGCAGCCGCGGCCGCTGCGGGCCGAAGGGTGTCTTGATCAAGGTCTGCTCGTCGCCGAGATAAGCGCCGCGCAGATTGTCGGCAAAACGCAGCACGCGATCATGCGAGAAATTATAACCCGTCCAGTCGCCGTCGAAGACAAGCGGAGCGATCAGCTCGGCGTGCAGCGGCCGGCCGGCGCTGACGCCGATGTTCAGCCGTCCGCGCGACAGAACATCGACGGTGGCGAGATCTTCGGCCAGCCGGTAAGGGCTCTCGTAACCGATCGGGATGACCGCGGTTCCAAGCTCGATCCGGCTGGTGCGCTGCGTCGCCGCCGCCAGGAAGGCGCTGGCCGAAGAGATTCCAGGCTCCAGGTGCCGCTGGCGGACCCAGGCGCTGTCGAAGCCCAGATCTTCGCCATATTGCAGTTGCTCAAGCGTCTGCTCCAATCCCGACAACGGATCTTCGTCGGGATAATTGCCGGGGGTGAGGAAGCCGATATGGCTGATGGATATGTTGCCCACTTGCGCCATCCGATGATCAGTATTTCGGCAGGCCAGGCGGGTTGGTCTCGGATGCCGGCAAGGCTTCCTCGGAAAGACGCCAGTGGTCGAGGATTTTTGCGTATGTGCCATCCGTGATCAGGCCGTTGGTGGCGACAGTCAGCGCATCGGCCAGTCCGCTTCCCTTGCGGGTGGTGATCGCGACGTCCGAGCGATCCGGCCAGCCGGCGCTCAGCGTGCCGACGCGCTTGATGTTCTTGTCGCGCGCGGCGATGAAGACGAGCTGTGCATGCGGCTGGACGATGACATCGGCCCGGCCGGACCGCAGCGCGAGAAGGCTTGCCGCCTCGTCGTCGTAATATTGCAGCTCGATCGGTTTCAGGCCCGCGGCAACATCTTCCTCGCTCCACTTCACCAGGATGCGCTCCTGGTTGGTGCCGGCCCCGACGATGATCCTGAGGCCCGCCGCATCCTTGGGCTCCTTGATCGAGGTGACCGGACTGTCGGATTTCACGAAGAAACCATGCAGGCCCTGGCGGTAGGTGGAGAAATCGAACTTCTCCTTGCGCTGCTCGGTGACCCCGACATTGGAGATGACGGCATCATACTTGCCCGAGGCGAGGCCGAGCGGCCAGTCGATCCAGGCGACCGGCACGATCTCCAGCGTCAGCCCGAGGCTGTCGGCGATGGCATAGGCAAAATCGGGATCTGCCCCGACCACGGTCTTGGCGTCGGTGGCATAGGTGGCAAGCGGCGGGCCGCCCGGGCTGACGGCGATGGTGAACTTGCCTGGTGTGGCGAACTTGAAATCCTTCGGGATTGCGGCAATCGCCGCATCGTTCCTGGCGGCGTGAAGCCGGCCCGGCTGCTCTGGGCTGAGGTCGAAATCCTCGGCTGCACGGGTTGCGCCGAAGGAAAGGGCCGACGCCATGGCGGCCATCAGCAGGGTCCGGAATGCCGGAAGGGCAATCATCGTCTTCAATCTCCAAATTGTCAGGCAGGAATGGCCGGCAGCATTGCCGCCGGCCCACCAGGGATCGATCAGGAGCCGCTCTTCGGCAGGCCCGGCGGGTTGGTCTGGGCCTTATCGATCGCCTCCGGACCGAGGTTCCAGGTATCGAGGATCTTCCGATAGGCGCCGCTGGCGATCAGGTCGTTGACGACATCGGTCAATGGCGCTGCCAGGCCGCTGCCCTTACGCGTGGTGACAGCAATTTCAGCCGTGATCGGCCAACCGCCGCTGACGGTGCCGACGAGCTTGGTCTTGCCATTTATCCCGGCCGAATAGGCCTGCGTCGCGTTCACGCTGAAAACGGTGTCGGCCCTGCCGGACTGAACGGCAAGATCCTTGACCGCGTCGTCGTCATAATATTGCACCTCGATCGGCTTCAGGCCGGCGGCGACGTTCTCGCGATCCCATTCCAGCAGGATCTTTTCCTGGTTGGTGCCGGCATCGGTGATGACCTTCAAGCCGGCAATATCCTTCGGCTGCTTGATCGCCGCGATCGGGCTGTCAGCCTTGACGTAGAAGCCAAGCTCGTCCTTGCGGTAGGTCGAAAAGTCGAACTTCTCCTTGCGTTCTTCCGTGACCGTCACGTTGGAGATCACCGCGTCGAACTTTCCGGAGGTCAGCCCCAACGGCCAATCGGCCCAGGCAACGGAAACCAATTCGAGCTTCAGGCCCAGGCTGTCGGCAATGGCCTGCGCCAGATCGACGTCATAGCCGATGACGGTCTTGGAATCGGAGGCATAATCATGCAGCGGCAGATTGCCGCTCGAGCTGATGCCGACGGTGAAGACACCGTTGTCGACGAACTTGAAGTCCTTGACTTCGGCAATGCGCTTCTCGTTCTTTTCCACCCGCAGCCGGTTCGGCTGCTCGGGGCTGAGATCGAACTTCTGCTGCGCCTGAGCGGAACCGAAACCGATCGCAGTAATGGTGACCGCTCCCGCTATCAGAAGCCTTGCCCTATCTGTAAATGTCATGCCCCTTCTCCATTTCATCTTTAGGTTGTGGTTATTGTCATTCGACGCGGCCCGGCATTTCACCAGCACTGTTTCGCGCTAGAGAACCTTGGCGAGGAATTCCCGCGTGCGGGGATGTTCCGCTTGTGTGAAGATGCGGGCCGGCGGGCCAGCCTCCAGAATGCGGCCGCTGTCCATGAAGACGACCGTGTCGGCAACTTCGCGGGCAAAGCCGACCTCATGGGTAACGATGACGAGCGTCGTGCCGGTGCGGGCAAGCTCCTTGATGACGTCGAGCACTTCGCCGACGAGCTCCGGATCGAGCGCCGAGGTCGGCTCGTCGAAGAGCAGCACCTTCGGGCGGAGCGCCAGTGCGCGGGCGATCGCCACACGCTGCTGCTGGCCGCCGGAAAGCTGGCGCGGATAGGCGTTGATCTTGTCGCTGAGGCCGATGCGTGCCAGCAGCTCCTGCGCCAGCTGCACGGCGTCCTCGCGGCCGATGCCGCGAACCTGGATCGGTGCCTCGATGAGGTTTTCGAGCACGGTCAGATGCGGGAAGAGATTGAAGCTCTGGAAGACCATGCCGATATCGGCGCGACGTTTGAGGATATCCTTCTCCTTGAGCTCGTAGAGCGTGTCGCCCTTCCTGCTGTAGCCGACGAAATCGCCGTCGACCGAGATGAAACCCTCATCGACACGCTCCAGATGGTTGATGGCGCGCAACAGCGTCGACTTGCCCGAGCCGGACGGACCGAGAATGGCGGTAACGCTGCCGGCAGGAAGGCTGAGCTCGACATCATCGAGCACTTTCAGCGGGCCGAAGCTTTTGGAGATACCGTGGATGCGCACCGCGCCGCCTGCGGCCCGTAGCGTTGCAGCATCCCGGAAACCGATCTTGCGCACGGTGTCGGTTGCCGTCTCGAGGACAGGCAGCAGACGGCGGAAACGCTCGAAAAATGACTGGAAGGGCAACGGCGTCGGATTGCGCACGGCGCCTTTGGAGAAGTAGCGTTCGATATAGCGCTGAGCGATCGACAGCACCGTCATGATGATCAGATACCAGACGGTCGCGACCATCAGCAGCGGAATGACTTCGAGATTGCGGCGGTAGATCACCTGAACCGTGTAGAAGAGTTCCGGCAGCGCCAGGACGTAGACCATGGAGGTGCTCTTCGCCAGTCCGATGAGTTCGTTGAAGCCGGTCGGCAGGATCGAGCGCATGGCCTGCGGCAGCACGATGCGGAAGGCCTGGCGGCGGCGCGGCAGACCGAGTGCGGCGGCGGCCTCCAGCTGACCGTGATCCACCGAGAGAATACCGCCGCGCACGATCTCGGCGAAGAAGGCCGACTGGTTGAGCGTCAGGCCGAGGAAGGCGGCGGCAAAGGGCGTCAGCAACTGCACTGTGGGATAGTCGAGGAAGACGGTATCGGTGAAGGGAATGCCGATCTTGATCGTCTCGTAGAGGTAGCCGAGATTGTTCAGGATCAGCAGCAGCACGATGACCGGGATCGAGCGCAGCAGCCAGATATAGCCCCAGGAAAGACCGGAGAGCAGCGGCGACTTGGAAACGCGGGCAAGCGCCAGAGCCGTTCCGAGGATGGAACCGGATATGGCGGCAAGCACGGTCAAAAGCAGCGTCCTGCCGAGACCGACGAGCACTGGCTCGGCAAAGAACCATTCAGCAAAGACGCTCCAACCCCAGCGCGGATTGGTGAAGATGGAATAGAGCACGGCGATGATGACGACTGCGGCAAAGGTCGTGCCTGCCAGGCGGCCCGGATGACGCGCCGGCACGATGCGGTAACGGGAATAATCCTTCGATCCTGCCGTCGTGCTGCCGGGGTCGATGCCGGCGAAATCCGTCGTCAGTGCCATTATGCTTCCCTTTTATGATTGTCGGTCTTTGCCGTTTTCAGAAATTTGCGCCGGCCACCCGCAGGCGCGGTTCGGCATCTTCGTGAGCAGGCTGAGCGAGATGGGTGATGTCCTTCTCGAAGGGCAGGCTCTTGTAGATCTCGGGATCCGCTGATGTGTCGAAGAGAGCGGTGTAGCCGTAGTTCAGATAGAGGCCGACGGCTTCGGGCTGGCGAAAGCCGGTCGTCAGGTAGATGCGTGAATAGCCCTGGCGGGCGGCCTGGGCCTCCAGTTCCACCAGCGCCTTGCGGGCAAGGCCCTGACGGCGCAGATCGGAGCGGGTCCAGATGCGTTTGAACTCGGCCGTGCGTTCGTCATAGTTCTTGAAGGCGCCGCCGCCGATGGTCTCGCCATTGCGGATCAACAGGAGAAAATTGCCGTCAGGCGGCGCAAAGGCTTCGGGAGGATAGCGGTTCAGCTCGGCTGCGGCCCCTTCGGCATTGAAATAGTTGCCGTAGCGGCTGTCGTATTCGTGGATCAATTCATCGATCAGCGGCTTGGCGCGCGGGTCGAGAGGGCTGGTATAGAGAAACGTATCGCTCATATTCATCACCCGTTGTCATCCGTGAGGAAGGTTTCGGCGAGCCGCACCCAGTAACGGGCGGCCGGCGCAATGATCGCGTCGTTGAAATTGTAGTGGGCGCTGTGGAGAGGAGCGCTGTCGCCATTCCCGACAAAGAGGTAGCTGCCGGGATTTGCCTGCAGCATGAAGGCGAAATCCTCGCTCGCGGTTCTCGGCCGGAAATCCTTCTCGATCGCCTCGGGGCCGAGTGCGTCATAGGCGACGCGCCTGGCAAACTCCGTTTCCCCAGCGTGATTGACCAGTGCCGGAAAGCCCAGGCGATAATTCACATCCGCCTCGGCGCCGAAGCTTTCGGCCTGGGCGCGGGCAAGGGCGGGAATGCGCTCTCGCAATAGCTGGCGGACCGTTTCGCTGAAGGCCCGCATGGTGAGCTTCATCTCGACGCTTTCCGGGATGACGTTCGAGGCGGAGCCGGCATGGATCGAACCGACGGTCGCGACCGCCATGTCCTGCGGATCGACATTGCGGGAGACGACGCTCTGCAGGGCAGTGATGAAGGAGGCCGAGGCAAGCACCGGATCGACGGCGCGGTGCGGCTCGGCGCCGTGGCCGCCCCTGCCGATGATTTTGATCACCGCCTGGTCGACCGAAGCCATGGCGGGGCCAGCGACGAAGCCGAATTGGCCTGCTGGCACACCCGGCCAATTGTGCAGCCCGAAGACGGCATCGACAGGAAAACGCTCGAACAGGCCCTCCAATATCATTTTGCGGGCGCCGGCGCCGATTTCCTCGGCGGGCTGGAAGATCAGCCGCAGCGTGCCGCTGAAATTGCCGCTTTCGGCGAGATAACGCGCGGCGGCGAGCAGGATCGACGTATGCCCGTCATGGCCGCAGGCATGCATGACGCCGGGATTGCTGCTGGCATAGGCAAGACCGGTCGCCTCCTCGATCGGCAGGGCATCCATGTCGGCGCGGATGCCGATCCGCCTTTTGCCGTCGCCGCGCCTGAGGGTGGCGACGATGCCGGTTCCGGCAATGCCTGTCGCCACCTCATAGCCCCAGGAGGAAAGGCAGGATGCAACGAGCTTGCTGGTCCTGAGCTCCTGGAACGCGAGCTCCGGATATTGATGCAGGTCGTGGCGAAGCGCGATGATCTCGTCGAGGTAGGCGGCGATACCCTTCTCGACCGGATCGTTGCTCTGCGGGTTCTGAGCGATGATGTTCATGACGGTTCGTCGGCGCTTCAGGCGCCGACAGCCTTTCCGCGTTCGACCTGATCGGCGCCCGCCGCATACCGGCTTTCGCGGAAGGGTAGGCCGAGATGATCGCGCAGCGTCTCGCCCTTTAGGACCGGGTCGAAATAGCCGCGCTCCGTGAGGATCGGCAGAACATATCTCGAGAAATCATCGAAGCCCTCAGCGATGACAGGGAAACCAAGGATGAAGCCGTCGGCAGCACCATGGTCCACCCAGCGGATGATCTCGTCGGCGATATGCTCGGCCGTGCCGATGAAAGCCGTGCGAGGCGTTGCCGAATCGAGCGCGACCTGGCGGAGCGTCAGGCCCTTCTCCCGCGCCGTCTTCTTGATGCGGTCGGTGGTGGCGCGGAAATTGTTCCTGCCGATATCGCCGAGTTCGGGGAATGGTTCGTCGAGCGGATAGATGCTGAAATCATGATGATCGAAGAAGCGGCCAAGATAGAGCAGTGCCTCCTCGATGGTGACCAGGTCGCGGATCGCCTGATACTTGGCGTCCGCCTCTTCCTGCGTCGCACCGACGATCGGTCCGATACCAGGGTAAATGCCGACTTCCGCGGCACTGCGGCCATGGGCAATCACGCTGTCCTTGAGCTGGCGGTAGAAGACCTTCGCCTCCTCGAACGGTCCGCCATTGGTGAAGACCGCGTCGGCATGTTTGCCGGCGAGCCTGATGCCGGAATCCGAGGCGCCCGCCTGGAAAACGACGGGTTGGCCCTGCTTGGAACGGCCGATGTTGAGCGGCCCCTCGACGCGGAAGAAGCGGCCCTTGTGGTTGAGGCGATGCATCTTCGTCTTGTCGACAAAGACGCCGGTCTCGCGGTCGCGGACGAAGGCGTCGTCGTCCCAGGAATCCCACAGGCCCTTGATCGCGTCGATATAATCCTCGGCGATCTCGTAGCGCAGTTCGTGCTCGGGATGTTCGCGGCTGTAGTTACGTCCCGAACCCTCGAGCGGCGAGGTCACCGCATTCCACCCTGCCCGGCCGCCGCTGATGAGATCGATCGAGGCGAACTGGCGGGCGATGGTGAAGGGATCGCTGTAGGAGGTCGACACCGTGCCGACGAGGCCGATTTTCGAGGTCGAGGCGGCGAGCGCCGAGAGAATGGCGATCGGCTCGAACCGGTTGAGGAAATGCGGAATGGACTGCTCGTTGATGTAGAGCCCGTCGGCAACGAAGGCGAAAGCGATGCCGGCCGCCTCCGCCTTGCGCGCTGTCTTGACGAAGAACTCGAAATTGACGCTGGCATCGGCCGGTCCGCTCGGATGTTTCCAGGCATTCATGTGACCGCCGGGACCTTGCAGCATGATGCCGAACGTGACGTGTTTCTGAGCCATGGGATCAATCCTTCTTGGAAACGGTCAGGCGACGAGGGAAAGCCGCTCCTTGGCGAGCAGCTCGATGGAAGCCAGGCGCTCGGCGACCGAAAGCGCCGGCGTGTCGAGCACGAACTCCTTGACCCCGTAGCGGCGATGAAGTTCGTCCAGCTCCTTGCGGATCTGCTCCGCCGTGCCATGCAGCACGCTCGGCACCTTCTCTTCGATGCGGTAATCGGTGACGCCGGCCTGGCGGGCAAATTCGGCCGCCTGCTCCTCGCTGCCGACATTGACGGTCTGGCCGTTCGGCAGGAACACCTTGACGATGCGCAGCTTGCCGACGCGCTCGCGGGCATAGTCCTCGCTTTCGGCGGCGAAGGCTGCGAGCGCCAGGATCGGGCGCTTGCCGCCGGATGCCCGCTCATTGGCCTCGAAGGTCCTGCGCAGATTGTCGGGATCGCCGTTCAGGTGACCGGCGAACACAAGCTCCCAACCCTTCTCGGCAGCGAGCTCGGCGCTTTCGACGCTGGCGCCAAGCAGGAAACGCTCGGGCGCAGTCGGCGGGAAAGGCGTTGCCTGCGCGCCTTCGTAATTCGGGTCGGCGGCGAGATAGATGTTGAGATCGGAAAGCTGGCTTGCAAAATCAGGCTTCCTGGCCGGATCGACGGCAAGCTGCAGGGCGCGCGTCGAGAGCGGAAATCCGCCCGGTGCCTTGCCGACACCGAGATCKACGCGGCCAGGTGCAAGCGATGCCAGAAGATTGAAGGTCTCGGCAACCTTGTACGCGCTGTAGTGCTGCAGCATGACGCCGCCGGAGCCGATGCGGATCCTCGATGTCCTGGCAAGGAGATAGGCTATCAGCGCCTCCGGCGCCGAGCTCGCCAGATTGGACATGTTATGATGCTCGGCGACCCAGAAACGGTGATAACCGAGTTCCTCGGCCCGGGCGGCAATCTTGACCGTCGCCCGCAGCGCGTCCGCCGCCGTCAGACCCTGTTCGATCGGGCTTTTGTCGAGAAGACTGAGGAGGTAGGTCATGGCACCACGATCCGATCCCTGGTTGCAAAGTTTAGTCTATAAAATCAGTAGACAAACTTCATTATAAGAAATGGCATTCTCTTTCGAACGCGATGAGTGAAAAAAAGCGGCCGCACCTAAGATGGAAAATCGCCTGCCGGGACTGTGTCCCACCGGCAGCGCAAGGCTTCCTTCAATCGCCACTTGATGGTCTATATCTTGGTCGAAACGGAGTAACCACATGAAGCTGTCAGAACAGGTCAAGCCGATCAGCTACCTCAAGGCGCATGCGCCCAAGATCGTTCGGCAGCTGAAGGACAATCCGCAGCCGGTCGTCATTACGCTTCACGGAGAAGCGAAAGCCATCCTTCAGGACATCGGCCAATACGAAGAAACACAGGAGACGCTGGCGCTCCTGAAGGTGTTGGCGCTCACCAACCGGCAGGTCGAGGAGGGCAAACTGCGTCCCGCTGCGGAATCCTTCGCGCGCATCCGCAAACGTCTGGCTGACAGCCAACCCTGATGCCATCTCGTATTCTTTTCGCCGAGGAAGAGGAACGCGACATCGAGGATCTCTATCGCTTCATCGCTAGCCGCGACGGCAGAGCGCATGCTGACGGAAATCAAGAGCGCATGCGCCGAGCTTGAAGAATTCCCCGCCGGCGGAAATATTCCGAAGGAATTGGCGGGTATTGGAATTTCCGAATATCGGGAACTGCCCATAAGCCATGGTGCCTGATCTATCGCATTATGGGCACCGATGTCGTCGTCTATTGCGCCTTAGGCGGACGGCGCGACATGCAGAGCGTTCTCGAGCGAAGGCTCATCCGCTGACGTCCGGCATATCGTACTTCACCGCTTCGGATATAGGGCTTGTCCAAAACCATCCCACTTACCTGCGTCGATCACGACGGATCACGCTCAAGCACATTGAAACATCAATGTTTTTCTGTCGTGCGGACAGGGGGCGTCTTTGGCAAACTGGGGGCTGTTKAAAGGGGTCGCTGCGCTTTTGCGACGTTTCGTAGCGCAGCGATCGTGCGCTGCGGCGCGTCAAGGATTGCGGAAAGATGGGTGGCACGCCCAGCCGGCATGCGTCCTTCCATGGCAATCGCCTGTGCGATGGTCTGCGGAACCGAAATGCCCATCCCCAGTGGAAAATCGGGATTGGTGCTATGCCATGCATGCGGCACCACAATGTCGGTTCTGATATCGGGGCGTGAATTCAAGGCCCCGAACCAGTCCCAGGCGCCCATGACGTCGATGACGTCCTTAAATAGCATCGGCATACCGACCTTGGCGCTGATCGTGACGATGCGCGTGCGGGTGGCGATCGCCTCTGCCAGATGCGGATGCTCGCTTTCGATTGCATAGAGCGCTTCCGACAGGACAAGATTGCCCTTGGAATGACCGACGAGGAGACGTGGCGCGAACCGCTGATCCTCGAGGAGGGCGATGACTGTCTCGGTGTCCTTGCTTGTGCGCGTCCAGAGATAGCCGCTCTCAAGCTCTTCGCTTTTCGAAAACAGCTTGGTGAAACTGTCGAGTGGCTCGAAGGCGTGACGGATGCTGTTCAAGGCGCCGAAGAAGAAAAACCCGCCGAGCGCCTCGGTCAGGATGTCGGCGAGCCCATATCCCGAAACGACGGCGGTGACCGACTCGCCGAGCGCATCGGCGACATTGCGCGCGAAGGCTGCGGCTCCGAGCGCAGAACTGCCGACACCTGCAATGGCGAGTGCGCCGACGGGTGCCGCTTTTTCCAGATAGTCGTTGACTGTCAGGAAGACCTCGAGTGCTCCCCGGCCGGTTGGCGGCACAAGGATGATTGCCCCCTCGCGGGCCAGCCAGAAGGCAAGTCTCGGCGTCTCCTCCGCGGTTATGGTGTTCACATCGTAGAAAACGGCGTCGAGAACGGCGTTGCGTCGCTGCAAGCCGTCGAGAGTGATCGTGCGGAAGGCATTGTCGGCGAGTTTTTCGGGCAGCGCCGCCGTGCGCTCCATCTGCACATTCGCAAGGACAGGCACTGGACGCATGGGGCACCCTCATTTTGATAGGGACACGCTGCGTTGCAGCATAGCCGCTGTTGACCGACGATGCAATTTTAAGGTGAAGGATCTTGCGCTATTTTTCCGCACCGGCATGCAGCCGGGAGCCAGCCTCAGATCTGTCCTCTGTCCTAGGACCAAGGACAGCAATGGGAGTCGCCTGTGTGGGGCTTGGAGTTTCGTTCTTCCATGACGGTTACGGGCCACGTTCCCGGCGGAACCGAATCTGCGATGGGAACGTCGGTGTCGACCCATCATCGTGCGATGACGGTCAGGCTTTGACATAAGCGCCCCTTTCATGTTTACTGTCCTCGGTCCTAGGACGGAGGACAGTAAACATGAAAAGCCAAGATATCGTCATCCTGTTGAAGCTGATTAGCCTGCAAGATCAGGAAATCGCCAAAGGTATGGATCAGCTAAGATCTGAATCCATCGGTGGCGACCCCTATTCCGTGCGCAATCTTGAAGCCCTGCTCGGGATCAGCAAGACTGAAATCGCCCAATCGATCAGGAGAAGCGTCGCCTCCGGAATCGCGCGCAAAGATAACATTCCGAGCGAGCCCCGGCCGCATCGGCGAAATCTGTTTGATTTTATTGCAAAAGGACTGAAATTCGTCTTCCCAGCCAAATTGGGACCGCTGCAACGGGGCTTGCCCACTGCGTTTGCAGCGCCGATGCTGAACGGGCTTCTCGTCAGCGGCGGAACCTACGATTATGTCTGGCCCCACGCTAGCGGACATCAAATGGGACAGTCGGTCGAACCCCTTTTCAGAAGCGTGCCTGAGGCTGCATTGAAAGACGAGCGGCTCTACGAATACTTGGCGCTGGTCGATGCGATCAGGCTCGGAAATCAGCGAGAGGCGGGTCTCGCCGCCGATCACCTCAAGTCGAAGATCACCTCAGGTCGTGGATCGTAAGCAGATGACAGAAGTCCGCGAACAATTGCTGGAAATGCTCAGAGCCGTCGCCACCGCTCTGGGCGACGAACTACGTTCGCGCCTGGTCTTCGTCGGCGGCTGCACAACGGCGCTCTTCATTACCGATCCGATAACGCTCGAGGACGTACGCACCACCGACGACATCGACCTCATCGTTGACCTGGCGGGATGGCCGGCATGGGCTCATCTCCAGGAGGAGCTTCGACTGCGTGGTTTCATGGAAGCCGCCGGCGAGGAGGTGATATGCCGGATGCGCCTCGGCAAACTCAAAGTTGATTTCATGCCCGATGACGCCGCGATCCTCGGCTTCACCAATCGCTGGTACGCCGAGGGGATAGAAACCGCAGCGCAACACCAACTTTCAGACCATCTGTCCATTCTGGTGCTGACCCCGCCCCTGTTTCTCGCGACGAAGCTGGAAGCGTTTATCGGGCGCGGACATGATGATCTTCTCACAAGCCGCGATGCAGAAGACATCCTGCTCATCGTCGACGGCCGAGAAACCCTCCTCGACGAAGTCTTGGCGGCAGCGGAAGACGTCCGACAGTTCATCGCCGCGCAGTTTCACGCCCTTCTGAAAAACGGCGACTTCGACGATTTCCTGGCCGGTAATATCCGCGGACCCGCCGGACGTGTCGGGATTGTACGGGACCGCTTCGTCGCCATAAGCCAGAGTGCGGACGGTGTCGCACATGAAAATTGAAGCTCTATGGTTCAGCCAACAAGGAACGCGCACGATTGACAATCGAGACCATGCCGGGATCGGCATACGGGACGGCGAGTTTTTGGCCATCGTTGCCGATGGTTCCACAGCCGGCCCGATGAACGGCGAATACGCGCAGTCAATCGTTGAGATGGTGGTGGATTGGTTCGTCGGGGCCGCCGACCCCTTCAGCAACGAACACGTCCTGAAGGCACTCAAGCAGATACATCAGACGCTTCGGGAGACGTTCCCACGCGGTTCTGCCAGCATCCTTCTTTTCCACGTCAGCGAGCGGGCTGACCTTACGGTCATCCATTCCGGTGATTGCGTCCTCGGATGGATCGACGCCGATATTGTCTGGCAAACCAGCCCACATACTCTGGCCAACGCCCTAGCTGCGATGCCGCTCAAAGACATCGCCAAATCCGCAATACGCCACCGGCTCACCCAAAGCTTTCGCGCAAGAGAATACATGTCACCGGAGATCTTCACGCAAGAGCAAGTCGCAGGCATTTTCCTGCTGGCCACCGACGGGTTCTGGGCCGAGCTGACGGAACCGGAGCAGATCGCGTTTCTTGGCGGCGACCAATCCGCCACCGCTGAAAGGGATGATCGCAGCGTTCTCGAACTGCGGATTTCGCCGAACGATTCCCTCGAGGTTTCGCTGAACAATCGATCCTCATCCAACCTTTATCGAAAATCTTGAGCCTCGATGTCGCTGTCAAAGAAGCGCCGAAGATCGCCACTGCCGGCCATCCATCAACTTGATGGAACATTGGCAGGCGCCGACGATCATCGCCGGAACGCGCTCGACGGCCTTCGATTTATATCGAAGCCTTTAAGCCTTGGCGTGGCGGCCAAGTTCTCCGGAATCTAAACCGTAGCTTGGCTTGAGAACTCGCAAACCGACCAAACATGGAGGTGGATGCTCTTTTCGCCAATCGATGTACAGATTAACGCATTCGGCATATMGACACATACTATAGGCTCAATCCCAAACTCTTCGTGCGCGAAAGCGAGCGCTCCAACTCCATCTGCTGCGTGAGTTCTGCACGATGACTGCGGTCGGCAAGGCGGACGACCTGGCGGATCCGCTCGATGTCCCCAGCCTGATCGGGACCCATTCGCTTCAGCTGATCTGCGAGATCTGAGGGATCGGCGCG
>NZ_JBFTQY010000039.1:0-57408 GCF_056399245.1 Rhizobium sp. 01N447_2 | reverse complement strand
CGGTGCTGGTCGGCGATGCGGCCAAGTGCAAGTGGATCTCCGACCTGCTGCTCGACAATTGCGGCGTCTATGTCCAGCCGATCAACTATCCCACCGTGCCGAAGAAGACCGAGCGCCTGCGCATCACGCCGACGCCGCTGCATTCCGATGCCGATATCGCTCATCTCGTCGAGGCGCTGCATTCGCTCTGGTCGCGTTGTGCGCTCGCAAGGCACGTCGCCTGATTTTTCGATGATCGCTCGGTTCGAACCGTAATTCAGGGCCTCCACTGGAGGTTCTGACAGCGATCGGTCTTGCTCCCGCAAGACGCCGCAATAAACCTCCCTTGCCCTTCCAAGATCATCCGCTCTGCGCTTGGTCTTAACACTGATGACACATCGCAATTGGCCTGACCGATGCGCATGGATCTTTCCCTGTGCTTGCGTCCTCCCACAAACTGCGCCGCCGATCCGAGCCTTGGGTCGTATGAGAAAACCTTTTCTCACTTGACATAGGGATTGGTAAAAGCTTTTCTCAGATCACTTCAGAAGGAGGACGTTCTGAACATATCGGGAGGAAAAAGAGGCAGGATCACCATCCACGAGGTGGCGGCGGCTGCCGCGGTGAGCATCTCGACGGCGTCGAAAGCTCTCAATGATACCGGCCGGATGGGGTCGGAGACGCGCGAGCGGGTGAAGCGGATCGCCGCCGAGATTGGATATCGGCCGAATGCGCTGGCGAGAGGTCTTCTCAGCAAACGCAGTTTCACCATCGGGCTGCTGACGAACGACACCTATGGCCGTTTCACGCTGCCTGTCATGGCGGGTATTTCCGACGCTCTCGTCGATCACGGCGTTTCGGTCTTCCTGTGTGCCATTGAAGACGATCCGGCGCTCGCTCAGATCCATGTCGACGCGATGCTGGACAAACAGGTCGACGGCATCATCGCGACGGGAAAACGCTTGGACAGACGCCTGCCTGTCGATCTGTCGAATTTGCATGTGCCTGTCGTCTACGCATTCACGGAGGGGACGCAGAACAGCGTGACCTTCCGGTCTGACGACGAACAGGGTGCGCGGCTGGCGGTGGAATGGCTCGTGAAGATCGGACGGCGGCGGATTGCGCACATCACCGGGCCGGAGGATTTCTTCTCGGTGCGGGAACGTGCCGGCGCCTATCACGAGGTGGCCGGTCACCGCGAACCGGTGCTCTACGGCGTCTGGTCGGAAAGCTGGGGCCATGAGGCGGTCGAACAGCTTTGGAAGAGACCGGGAGAAAAACCGGATGCGCTTTTCTGCGGCAATGACCAGATCGCCCGCGGCGCTGCGGATGCGTTGCGCGAGCGCGGCGTCAAGGTGCCGCAGGACGTCTCGGTCATCGGCTTCGACAATTGGGAGATTGTCGCGGCCCAGACGCGGCCGCCGCTGACGACGGTGGACATGGAACTGAAGGAGCTCGGGCGGCAAGCCGGATTGACGGTGCTTGCGCTTGCGGAAGGACGGCCTGTCGAGCCGGGAGTGAGGAAATTGCCGTGCCGGCTGATCGTCCGGCAGTCATGCGGGGGTAAAGCCCCCCGGGGATGAGAACAAGAGAATGAGCAAAGGCGCGAGGAGATGCGCCATATCGGGAGGAGTGTCATGATCAAGCGTCTTTTGGCGGCGACCAGCATCGCTACCTTATGTCTGGTGTCGGCCGCGTCGGCTGCCGAAAATGTCGAAATGTGGGTTCGCTCGGGGATCGGCGACGCCTTCAAGAAGGTCGTCGAAGCCTATAATTCCGGTCACGAGAACAAGGTCGTGATGACCGAGGTGCCGTTCTCCGAGCTGGTGCAGAAATATGCGACGGCGATCGCCGGCGGACAGGCGCCGGACGCCCTGTCGATGGACCTCATCTATAACCCTGCCTTTGCCGCGGCCGGCCAGCTGGAAGATCTGACGGACTGGGCAAAATCCCTGCCGTATTTCAATTCGCTTTCGCCATCGCATGTTCGCTTGGGCACCTATCAGGACCGGATCTACGGCCTGCCGCTTTCGGTCGAAACATCCGTCTTTGCCTGGAACAAGGATCTCTACAAGAAGGCCGGTCTCGACCCGGAAAAGGCACCTGTGAATTGGGACGAAATTACCGCCAATGCCGAGAAGATCCGGGCGCTCGGTGACGATACCTACGGCTTCTATTTCTCCGGCGGCGGCTGCGGCGGCTGCATGATCTTCACCTTCACGCCGCTCGTCTGGGGTGCGGGCACCGATATCCTGTCGGCCGACAGCAAGACGGCGACGCTCGATACGCCTGAGATGCGCAAGGCCGTCGATATCTACCGCAACATGGTCAAGAAGGACCTGGTGCCGGCGGGAGCGGCCAGCGACAACGGCGCGAACTTCCTGACCTTCACCAACGGCAAGATCGGCCAGCAAAGCCTCGGCGCCTTTGCCATCGGCACGCTGGTGACCGAGCATCCCGATATCAACTTCGGCGTGACGCTCATTCCCGGCGTCGACGGGAAGCCTTCGTCCTTTGCCGGCGGCGACAACTTCGTCATCACCAAGGGTACGAAGAAGATCGACGCGGTGAAGGAGTTCCTCGAATATGTGTATTCGATGGACGGCCAGAAGATCATGGCGAAATATGGCAGCCTGCCGACGCGCGGCGATATCGCCGACAAGGTGCTTGAGGGCCTCGATCCGCGCATGCAGGTCGGCCTGAAGGCGATCGGTGTGGCCAAGACCCCCTATACGCTGCAGTTCAACGACCTGATCAACAGCGCCAACGGGCCATGGGCAAGCTTCACCAACGCCGCGATCTTCGGCGACGACGTCGACGGCGCGTTTTCGAGTGCGCAATCGGAAATGCAATCGATCATCGATAGCGGCCAGTAAACTCTCCCCCGGCCGCGGCCGGGGAGCGGTGGCAGCTTCCCGGCCAATCCCACTCGACAGATGCGGAGCGTTTTGATGACCGGTTCCGGTTCAGAGATTCTATTGCCTCGGCGCAGGCGACGGCGCCGATCGAACTGGCGCGGCCTCGTCTACATCGCGCCGGCCATGGCGCTGGTCATCGTCTTCTTCATCATGCCGGTTCTCTTCACCGGATGGATGAGCCTGCATAACTGGCCGCTGATGGGGGCGTCCCGCTGGATCGGCTTCAACAATTATGTCCGCATGGCCAACGACACCCGCTTCATGACGGCGCTGAATTTCACGGCCTATTACACCGTGATCGTCACCATCGCGATCTTCGCGATCGCCTTTCCGCTGGCAATCTTCGTCGAGAAGGAACGGCAGTTCGTCGGCGCCTACCGGACGATCATCTTCCTGCCTGTCGTGGTCGGTCTTGCGACAGCCTCCCTGCTCTGGGTCTGGCTCGCCAATGTCGATAGCGGCTTCATCGGCCCGGCCTTGAGAGGGCTCGGCCTTCTGGAAAAGAGTCCCAATCTTCTTGCGACTTTCGACACCGCCTTTTTGACGATCGTGGTGATGGTCGTCTGGAAGATCGCCGGCTTCACGATGATCATTCTTTTGACCGGGCTTCAGGCCATTCCGTCCGAGCTGACGGAGGCGGCCCGCATCGACGGCGCCGGCCGCTGGCAGCGTTTCCGGCATCTGACGCTGCCGCTGATGCGCAAGACGATCGCGCTGGCGCTGATCGTCTCCGTCACCGGTTCGATCCTCGCCTTCGACCAGTTCTACATCATGACGTCAGGCGGACCGCAGAACAAGATGATCTCGGTGGTCTACTACATCTTCAATCAGTCCTTCGTGTCGTTCAATCTCGGTTATGGCGCAGCACTGTCGATCGTGCTTCTCGCCATTCTGGTGGCGATCAGCATCGTGCAGCTCTGGCTGCTTCGCGTCGGGGAGGAGCGTCCATGACCACGTCAAGGGAACGCCGCGCGCGCAAGGCCATCCGGACGAAGTTGGCCTATCATCTGACCGGCATCACTATCTCGATCTTCTTTCTCGCCCCCTTCGTGATCACGCTGTTGTCGTCCTTCCGGCATGGCACGGAGGCCAGCCTGCCGCCCTTGCCGCCCTGGCCGACATCCGGCGTCAGCATCGATTCCTACGCGCTGCTCGATACGTTCGGCGCCGGCATCTGGCGGCACATGATCAATTCGCTATTCGTTTCGGTCGCCACCGTGGTGCTCACCGTCGCCGTCAGCCTGCTCGCCGGTTACGGCTTCTCGCGCTATCGATTCCCGCTGAAGAATGCGCTCTTCGTGCTGATCATCGCGACGCTGATGATCCCGTTCCAGTCGATCCTGACGCCACTCTTCATCATCCTGGCAAAGCTCGGTCTCAACAATTCGCTGCTTGGACTGACGCTTGTCTATGTGACGCTGCAACTGCCCTTTTCGGTCTTCATGATGCGCAACGCCTTCGACGCCGTGCCGAAGGAGATCGAAGAGGCCGCACGCATCGATGGGGCGCGGGACCTCAGGCTTCTGGTGCGGGTTCTTCTGCCGCTGGTGCTTCCGGGTGTCGCGACGGTCGCGATCTTTGCCTTCCTCAATGCCTGGAACGAGTTTCTCGCCGCGCTGGTGCTGCTCTCCAGCAATGAGAAATACACCCTGCCGGTGCTGATGACGGCGGTTCGCGCCGGACGGCTCGGCGCCATCAACTGGGGAGCGGTCCAGGCCGGTGTCGTCGTCATGACGATCCCCTGCCTGATCGTCTTCCTGCTCCTGCAACGCTACTACATGCGCGGGCTGATGGCCGGCGCGGTGAAATGATCTTAGAGAAAGTGGAGCCCATGACCAAACCAAGCAACGACCGCCAGTTTCGCCCCGTCGCCGTTCCCGATGTGGAGCTCGGCGGGTTCTGGGGCAAATGGCAGGACGCCGTCTGCAATTCCACTGCCGAGACCCTGCTCGACCGCTGTGTCGAGGCCGGCATGCTCAAGGCGATCGACGTCGATCAGCCGAGCCCCGGGGTCGTCATTCCCATTCAGCCATGGGGCGGCACGACGCAGATGTTCTGGGATTCCGACCTCGGCAAATCGATCGAGACGATCGCCTATTCGCTCTATCGCCGGCCGAACCCGAAGCTCGAAGCGCGCGCCGATGAGATCATCGACATGTACGAGAAGCTGCAGGATGAGGACGGCTATCTGAATGCCTGGTTCCAGCGCGTGGAACCGAACCGCCGTTGGACCAATCTGCGCGACCATCACGAGCTCTATTGCGCCGGCCACCTGATGGAAGCTGCGGTCGCTTATTATCAGGCTACCGGCAAACGCAAGCTGCTCGACATCATGTGCCGCTATGCCGATTACATGATCAAGATTTTCGGCCACGGCAAAGGCCAGATATCAGGCTATTGTGGCCACGAGGAAGTCGAGCTGGCGCTGGTCAAGCTCGCTCGCGTGACCGGCGAGAAGAAATATCTCGAATTGTCGAAATACTTCATCGACGAACGCGGCACCGAACCGCATTTCTTCACCGCCGAGGCAACCCGCGACGGGCGCGATGTCTCCGGGTACCACCAGAAGACCTATGAATATGCGCAGGCGCACCAGCCGGTGCGCGCGCAGACAAAGGTCGTCGGCCACGCGGTGCGCGCCATGTATCTCTATTCCGGCATGGCCGACATCGCCACCGAATACAAGGACAACAGCCTGACGGCAGCGCTGGAAACGCTCTGGGACGATCTGACGACCAAGCAGATGTACATCACTGGCGGTATCGGGCCGGCTGCCTCCAACGAGGGCTTTACCGATTACTTCGACCTGCCGAACGATACCGCCTATGCGGAGACCTGCGCCTCGGTCGGCCTGGTGTTCTGGGCGAGCCGCATGCTCGGCCGCGGTCCGGACCGGCGCTATGCCGACATCATGGAGCAGGCGCTTTACAACGGCGCGCTGCCCGGGCTYTCGACCGACGGCAAGACCTTCTTCTATGACAATCCGCTCGAAAGTGCCGGCAAGCACCACCGGTGGAAGTGGCACCATTGCCCCTGCTGCCCGCCCAACATCGCCCGGCTGGTGACCTCGATCGGCTCCTACATGTACGCCGTTTCGGATAACGAGATCGCCGTGCACCTCTATGGCGAGAGCACCGCAAGGCTGAAGCTGGCCAACGGCGCCGAGGTGGAACTCGAGCAGACCACCAACTATCCGTGGGAAGGGGCGGTCGCCTTTACCACCAAGCTGGAGAAGCCGGCGACATTCGCGTTGTCGCTGCGCATTCCGGATTGGGCTGATGGTGCGACTCTCAGCGTCAATGGAACGATGCTTGATCTCAACGCCATTATGCACGACGGATATGCCAGGATCGATCGCGAGTGGGCCGCGGGTGATCGTGTCGCCCTCTACCTGCCGCTGGCGCTTCGCCCGCAATATGCCAACCCGAAAGTGCGCCAGGATGCCGGGCGCGTCGCACTGATGCGCGGCCCGCTGGTCTATTGCGTCGAAACCACTGACAATGGCGAAGACCTCAACGCCATCGTCCTGCCGCGTGAGCTCTCCACAGCCGAAACCGTCGTGCTGAAGGATCTCAATGATGCCGTCGCTCTCGATCTCAAGGTCGAGCGCGAGGAAACATCGAACTGGGGAACAGCGCTCTACCGCAAGGCGCCGGCCGAAAGGCAGGTCGCCACCGCGCGTTTCGTGCCCTATCATCTCTGGGACAACCGCGCGCCCGGAGAGATGCTCGTCTGGGTCCAGTCGGACAGATAGGTCTTTTTGGGGATGACGAACGGTATGGGTAACAAGAGCGTCGTGCTCCAGGACGTGCGAAAAAGCTATGGCAATCTGCAGGTGGTCCACGGGATCGACCTGACGATCGCGGAGGGCGAATTCGTCGTCTTCGTCGGCCCTTCCGGCTGCGGAAAATCGACGCTTCTTCGCATGATCGCCGGCCTGGAAGACGTGACCGACGGGGAGGTCGAGATCAAGGGGCGTGTTGTCACCGATCTCGATCCATCCGAGCGCGGCATCGCCATGGTCTTCCAGTCCTACGCGCTCTATCCGCATATGAGCGTGCGCGACAACCTGGCCTTCGGCTTGAAGATGGCGCGCACGAATGCCGCGGAGATAGAGACGCGGGTCAAGGCCGCCTCCGCGATCCTRAAGATCGACCATCTTCTCGACCGGCGGCCGGGACAGCTTTCCGGCGGCCAGCGGCAGCGTGTGGCGATCGGCCGGGCGATCGTGCGCAAGCCCGACGTCTTCCTATTCGACGAACCGCTGTCCAATCTCGATGCGGAACTGCGCGTTTCGATGCGCATCGAGATCGCCCGCCTCCACCGCGAACTCGGCAACACGATGATCTATGTCACCCACGACCAGACGGAGGCGATGACGCTCGCCGACAAGATCGTCGTGCTGCGCGACGGGCGCGTTGAACAGGCGGGAACGCCGCGGGAAATCTACGAGAATCCCTCGAATACCTTCGTGGCGGGCTTCATCGGCTCGCCGAGGATGAACCTGCTGAATGCCCGCTGGGGTGAGGGGGGACTGGTCGAGGTCGCCGGCCGGCAGATCGAAAGCGGCCTGCCGCCGGCGGACAGGCCGGTTGGTGCCGCGGTGACGCTCGGTCTGCGGCCGGAGCATCTGAAGGTGGCATCCGACCTATCGGGCAGCCTGACGGCCAGGGTTGATTTTTCGGAATATCTCGGCGGAACGCAATATCTCTATTGCCAGCTTGCCGATGGCCAGTCACTCACCGTCGAGCATCGGTCACCGATCAGTATTGCGGCGGGCGAGCAGGTGAGCCTGCTGTTTGAACCGTCGGATTGCAGGTTGTTCGACGAGGGCGGGAACCGGTTGAGCTAATCGCGGCCGTCAGGATCACAGGCGGGCGAGCACTCGGCGATCGGCCCGTCTGAACTTCACTCGGCGATCGCCAGGGTCATGAGCTCTGCCGCTCTTTGCCGGGCTTCCCTGTCGGCGGCGAAGACATCGTCCATGCCGGAAGCCGCCGGCAGGCGGGCCAGATCGTCCATCACCCTCTCGGTGACCTCGGCCATGGCGAGGAAGGACAGTCGCCCTTCGATGAAGGCTTCGAGCGCCACTTCCTTGGCGCCGTTCAGCACCGCGCCCTGAACACCGCCGCGCGTCATCGCCAGGCGCGCGAGCCGCAGCGCCGGAAACCGCACTTCATCCGGTGCCTCGAAATCCAGCCTGGCGAGCTTGGCGAAATCCAGCCGCTCGACCGGCAGGTTCGGCCGGCGCGGAAAGGACAGGGCATAACCGATGGCGGTGCGCATATCGGGCGCGCCAAGCTGCGCCAGCACAGACCCATCCGTATAGCCGACCATGGAATGGATGATCGATTGCGGGTGGAAGATGACCTCGATCTGTTCGGGGCTGAGGCCGAAAAGGTGCCGGGCTTCGATCATCTCCAGCGCCTTGTTGAACATCGAGGCGCTGTCGATCGAGATCTTCAAGCCCATCGACCAGTTCGGGTGGGCGCGCGCGGTTTCCACCGTCACATCAGCCATGTCACGCAGCGAGGCGGTGCGGAAGGGGCCACCCGACGCCGTCAGGATGACCCGCTCGACGGCATGGCGTTGGTTCTCTTCCAGCACCTGGAAAATCGCGTTGTGCTCGCTGTCGACCGGAAGCAGCCTGCCGCCGCCTTCGCGGATCGCTGCGATAAAGAGATCACCGGCCGATACCAGGCATTCCTTGTTGGCAAGAGCGATATCGGCGCCGCGGCGCGCAGCGGCAAGGGTCGGCGCCAGGCCCGCAGTGCCGACGATGGCTGCCATCACCCAGTCGACTTCGCGGTCGGCGGCTTCCATCAGGCCGGATTTTCCCGAGGCGACCGCGATGCCGCTGCCAGAAAGTTCGCTCTTCAGTGATTCGTAATGGCGGTCGTTTGCCGTCACCGCCAGCCGCGCGCCGGATAGTTTCGCCTGCCGAGCCAGCAATTCGACATTGCCGCTGCCGGTCAGCACGGAGATTTCGAAGTTCTCCCGTCCGCCCAGGTGATCGACGACATTGAGTGTATTCTGGCCGATCGAACCCGTCGAACCGAAGATGCTGAGGCGCCGCGGCGCGCTTTTGCCGGTCATCATGTAGAATTTCGCGAAAATTTCTCTCGTAGGCTCAGGCTCTACTAGGCTTTGGAGGGGGCGGCAAGTGTGCGGTGCAGCAGATTTCAACCCTTGAGGGGTTTACAGAACGGCGGTTGGATGTGATCCTCCTAACATTGCTTGAGGAATCGCGGTTCCGTTGCGGCTGGTTTCGGTCGCATGGGCAATTTGAGGCGCTAAAGCGTCTATTGAAGAACAGGCACTCGGTGCCGCCGGCTTTCCGAGCCAACCATTAAATCGAGGATGAAACCGGGATGAGCGGCTTGGCCGAGATCCCTCATCGCGTTCGCTGCGAGCGCTTCTGTGTGCTGCTGCTTCGGTTTCGGAGCCGCAGCCCTGTGTCAGGCAAAACGTTCTTACTTCATGACGACATTTAAAATAGCGTGCATTCTTTTCGCCATCCTGCCCTCGCTCACCGCTGCAGCGAGGGCGGATGACTTGGTGATCTGGTCACCGGCCAAGCTTTCGGACCAGTCCTACAAGGCGACGATGGGGTTTCGTTTGCCGGCGGAATGGGAAACGAGCGCCGGCGCCGACATTGCGCTGGCCTCGACCAAAGGCGGGGCGCCGCTGCCCGATTCCGAACAGGCAATGCTTTGGGGCCGGATCATCAGGACGAGCGTCACCCCGGCAAGCCGGTCACAGCAGGGCGCGAGCGTCAGCGTCGATACGCTGCGCGGCAGCGGCGCGCTGACCCTCAGCCGCTCGCGCAGCTGGATCCTGTCCGATTCGCTCGACATGCAATCGAGCCGGTCCATCAGCGTGCAATATGACGCGGTCGAAGCCCGGCAGGCTTCGGTGACGGCATCGCAGGCCCTGAAGCTGATCCATCCCTGGACGGGAACCTCGCTTTCGGCAGGGACAGGCGTCAGCAATGCCAGCGGCGACTTCTCGAGCACGGTGGGGGTCAGCCAGACCATCCTGCCGAACCTCAATCTCGATGCCTCGGTGAACAATCCATTTTCGGGGGGTGAGGCAGGCAGCGTCAATCTCCGCTATCGCGTCAACTGGTAGCGGCGCTGAAACCAAACTCTGTCGAGGGGCGTTTCCTCCACAGGTTTCACGGAGGAATGGATCATGGTTTTCAAGGAGCAGACATTTCACGGGCTCGAACCCGAAATGGAAGCGGAAATCGCCAATCGTGCATCGGTCGAGGCAGCCGTCGCCAATGCGCTGGCGATCGCCGGCGGTATCGATGCGTCTGATGTCGAAGTGACGATGGAGAACGACCAGATAGTGCTGAGCGGCACCGTCGGCACGGTCGGCGAGATCGAACGGGCAACCGCGGTTGCCAAAGCCGTCGAGGGCGTGCATGCGGTGCTAAACCGGATCCTGCTTGGCGGATCCTCGCTCGACGGCACGCATTAATCATATGGCGGGCCGCTCCAGGGCCAGACCCTGCCGGACGAGGACTATTCCCACGTCGCCGCTATAAGTTGGCACTCAGCTGATCAACCGGCGAAGCGTTCGACGAGGAAGGACGAGCCGGCCAGACGATCCGTTTTATGTGCGGCGCCCGATCCCTGCGGCTGGTAGGCGATGGCGAGCAGCAGGACACTGACGGCGACATAGGCGATGGCCAAAAGAGTCATCTTGATACGCATGATGAATACTCCTGTTTCGCGATAAACGCGGCTGATATGGCGAAGTTCCTCATTGGCGCGATCAGATGAAAAGCCCGGCTGGGGAGGATCAGCCGGGCTTTTCCTGCAGGGATTGCCTTATCGGCAGATTCGGGTTTCCTTGACGATCGTGTGACCGTGGCGGCGGATTTTTTCCACCTTGGTGAAGCACTCCTCGGAAATGTGACGCGGCCTCATGTGATGGCGGTAATAGGGCCGGTCCGAATGGCGGTAGTACGGACGCGCATCATCCGTGGTGATGGTCACACTTGCCGCCTGGGACGGCATTGCGGAAAAGATGGACGCAGCAGTGAGCGTGCAGGCAAGGATAATCTGTTTCATGACAAGCCTCTCTTTCTGAGTTGGTCACGGCATCAACTCGCTGGAAGCACAGTCAGTTCAATCACATAGAGTTACCGATTGTGACGGAGGCAGAAACCTTTACGGCCGCGGATCGTTAGCGCAGGGGGATAGCCGGAGGCATCGATCATGGGACTGATTGCAAGGATCATCGCCATTGTGGCCGGGCTTGCCGGCGGCACGATTTTTTCGCAGGCGCCGGAATTTGCGCAGCAATACCGCCAGCGGATCGGTGGGGCGATCGACGAATTGCGCGTCATCGTCGAGGATTTCAACGCCCAGGCCGCCGAGCACCATCTCGATCGCCAGCAGGCGCTGAACGCCTATGCGCAATCATCCGACGATTTTCTGCGCGACCGCGGCGTCTCGATGCGCAGCACGATCACGCGTTACGAAACGCTGCTGTCGCAGCAACTCCACCTCGGCACCGCCGCACCCGTCGCCAAGCCTTTCATCCTGCTGCGGGACGCGGATGAGGGCGTTCTCGCCAATACCTGGCGCGACTTCGTACCCGGCATGCCCGTCAGTTTTGCCGGTCTCGTCTGGGGCGCGATTGGGTTTATCGGCGGCTGGGCCGTGGCTGCGCTGCTGGGATTGGGTGCGCGGCGGGTCACGAGGACACGGCGCGTCCATCGTCAGGTGCGATGAACCAATCTACGGCGAACGCGGGCTGCTGCACTTTTCGGGCGGGTTGATCCAGCTGGACGGCGCGGCGTAGCGACTGGTCCCGGAACGTGATGATAAGATCAGCCAAGCTTTGCGCTGAAATGACCCCGCCAAACTTTGGCGGGGTCGTCGATATTGATCGAAACCGGTTCGTTCGGTTGCTTTCGTGGTGATCGGGCCAGAGAGCCTTGTTACGTGGACGCTGCTGCTTCCTTGGTGATGCCACCTGAAAGCAAACGCCAAATGCCGAATGCCACCACGCCCATCGCGAGGAAGATCACAAAGATCAGGAAGTTGTAGTAGATCATCGCCGCCAGCGCGACGAGGGCGAGCCCGAGGGCAATGGCTGGCACCACGGGATAACCCCAGGCCCTGAAGGGTCGGGCCAGTTCAGGTTCGGCCTGACGCAGCTTGAACAGCGACGCCATCGAGACGATGTACATGATGATCGCGCCGAACACCGACATGGTGACAATATTGGCGGTCAGCGGCAAACCGCCGATCTGGATCAGGCTGTCGGAAAAAATGGCTGCGATGCCGACGGCGCCACCTGCAAGGACTGCGAGATAAGGCGTGCGGAATTTCGGATGGATTTTTGCAAGGACTTCCGGGAGGTAGCCGGCGCGGCCCAGCGCAAAAATCTGCCTGGAATAGCCCATGATGATGCCGTGAAAGGAAGCAATCAGGCCGAACAGGCCGATCCAGACCAGCATGTGCAGCCAACCGGAGGATTCGCCCACCACTGCCTTCATCGCCTGCGGTAGCGGATCGTTGATGTTTGACAACGTGCGCCAGTCGCCGACGCCACCGGCGAAGATCATGGTGCCGAAGGCGAGGAAGACGAGTGTCAGAATACCCGCAATATAGGCAATGGGAACGGTGCGGGTGGGGTTCTTGGTCTCCTCAGCCGCCATCGCCGCGCCTTCGATCGCCAGGAAAAACCAGATGGCAAATGGAATGGCGGCAAAGATGCCTCCAATGGCACCGACCGAGAATTCAGGGGCGCCAGCCCAGCCATTGGCCGCGAAATTGGCAAAAGAGAAGCCCGGCGCAACGACACCCATAAAGATCAGCAGTTCGGCAATCGCCAGAATGGTGATGAAGAGTTCGAAGGTTGCCGCGATGGTAACTCCGACGATATTGAGCGCCATGAAAATGATATAGGCGCCGACAGCCGCCACTTTCGGATCGAGCCCCGGGAACTGCACATTGAGATAGGCGCCGATGGCCAGCGCGATGGCCGGAGGGGCGAAGACGAATTCAACCAATGTGGCAAAGCCCGCAACGAAGCCGCCGAGCGGGCCGAAAGCCCTGAGCGCATATGCAAAAGGGCCGCCGGCATGGGGAATAGCCGTCGTCAGCTCCGTGAAGGAGAAAATGAAGGTGGTGTACATCACGGCGATCAGGATTGTGGTGATCAAGAACCCGAGTGTGCCGGCAGCCGCCCAGCCATAGCTCCAGCCGAAATATTCGCCGGAGATGACGAGGCCGACGGCAAGTCCCCATAAATGCAGCCCGGTCAGGCTTTTGGCGAGCGTCGGTTGAGAATTTGACATGATTGTTCCCCTTTTTTTTTAGATGAATTTTATGCTTCCTGGTGTGGCAGCGCTTCTATGGCGCCTTCGGCGTTTTCCTTGAGATCGACGCCGGTCAGCTGCAAGCGAAGCGCCTCCCGGACGATCCAAACGATCTTGTCCGCTGCGACCTCGTAGCTGAGCCCGTCGGCATGAATATTCGAAATACAGTTGCGCTCGCTGTCACGCCGTCCCGATTGCGGTCGGAACGTGATGTAGGCGCCGAGACTGTCAGGTACGCTTAGTCCGGGCCTCTCGCCGATCAGCACGATGGCAACTTCCGCACCAAACGCCGCCGCTGCCTCATCACCAAACGCCACCCGCGCCTGCTCGCCCAATATCACCGGGGCGACGCTGAAGCCCCCGAGACGCTTCATGCATGCCTTGAACAGCGGCACCGCGTGGTGCTCGACCGCCGAGGCCGAAAGTCCGTCCGCAATGATGAAGGCGATATCATAGCGATCGCCTGGGCTCGGGAGATCGGCTGCGTTGGTCTGACGACCGAGATCAGGGCGCGCCAGATAGATCGTACGGTCTTTGGCGCGAGACCGAATCCGGACCGTAGTCACAGGAGCAAGCTGCTTGGCAAGGGCGACAAAATCCACTTGCCCATGCACGGCATCCCGCGCCCGGGCATGGGCAAGCTGGAAGTCGAGAATTGCCGATGTCGGCAAGGCGTCGCCCGCCCTTCCAAGCCCAATTCGGGCGCGTGTGGCGTTGCGGAACCGCGCAAACGGATCTCGTTCGAAGGGAGTCATGCCGATGCCCTGTAGCTCAAGAGATTGCGAGAAAAGGCGCCCGAGGCGCTGGCAGGCGCAAGACGACCCGCGTGATCAAGCATGCCCATGCGATGGAGCCAGGCTTCGAATTCTGGGGCGGGCGGGCGATTGAACTGGTGCCTGAGGCCGACAATATCGTGGTAGGAAAGGCTCTGATAGTTGAGCATGACGTCGTCGGCGCCGGGCACTGCGATCAGAAAGCTGACGCCCGCAACAGTCAGCAATACCATCAGATTATCCATATCGTCCTGGTCGGCTTCCGCATGGTTCGTGTAGCAAACGTCGACCCCCATCGGCACACCAAGCAGTTTGCCGCAGAAATGGTCTTCGAGCCCGGCGCGGATAATTTGCTTGGCGTCGAAAAGGTATTCGGGGCCAATGAAGCCGACGACTGTATTGACGAGCAACGGATTGAGTTCACGTGCAACGGCATAGGCCCGCGCCTCCACCGTCTGTTCGTCGACACCATGATGGGCGTCTGCCGAGAGAGCGCTGCCCTGGCCGGTCTCCAGATACGTGACATTGATTCCGACCGTGCCGCGCTTCATGGAAAGTGCTGCCTGCTGGCCTTCCCTGAGGACGGCGAGATCGACGCCGAAACCCTTGTTGGCGGCCTCAGAGCCGGCGATTGACTGGAACACCAGGTCGAGCGGCGCTCCAGCCTCGATCGACTTGATTGACGTGGTGACATGGGTCAATACGCAGGATTGGGTCGGGATATCGAACCGTTCGCGCAGCCGGTCGAAAAGAACCATCAATCTTGTGCAGGCCTCGAGATTGTCGGTCGCCGGGTTGATGCCGATCACCRCATCGCCGATCCCATAGAGAAGTCCATCGAGCGTCGAGCCGGCGACGCCTTCAGGATCATCGGTGGGATGATTGGGCTGAAGACGGCTCGACAGTCGGCCGGGCAGACCGATCGTGGAACGAAAGGCAGTGACCACCCTGCATTTGCCGGCGACGGTGATCAGATCATGGTTGCGCATGATCTTGGAGACCGCCGCGACCATTTCGGGGGTGAGGCCTGGTGCAATCGCAAGCAGTTTTTCGGAGGTCGCGTCATAAGAGAGAAGCCAATCGCGAAACTCACCGACCGTCATATGAGATACCGGCGCGAATGCCATCCAATCATGGCGGTCGACGATCAGTCGGCTGACCTCGTCGACCTCGTATGGAATGACGAGATCCTCCAGGAAAGTTTTGAGAGGCATATCCGCGAGCAGGTAGCGGGCGGCCACCCGCCGCTCGTTGCTTGACGCTGCGATCCCGGCCAGCACGTCACCGGATTTCAGCGGCGAAGCGCAAGCCAATACCGATTTCAGATCCTGAAAGACATGGCGTTCGCGTCCTAGAACGATCGAATATGTTGTCATTTGCTCCTGGCCGTCGATCAGCCTATTCGATGCCCGAGAACTCGTCCGCCTTTGGTGGGCATTCGCGGGCTTCCGCCGAGCATGTTTTTGCTCGGCCCCATATCCAGCAACGCAAGATGCGTGCCATTTAGTGGGCTAACGTACCAAGGCAACCGTGCCAAAGGCTCCGCATGGCGGGCTATGACCGCTTACGCAGCTGGGCTCTCGCAGAGACTGTTTTCAATTTAGGGTGGTTGTATCCACTTTACGACAACATGCTCCGATATGCGCACATTTGCGCCCAGCTCAACACTGATTGCGAGTATATTCGTTGATCGTCCTGATCCCGTGATTCTGGCCCGAGTGCTTTTCGGTGGGGCAGTCTGCACTGAGACGCGATCGTCAATTTTGAGCGAACTGACCGTGGATCGACGCCGATGTCGAAAAACTAGCCAGTTGAACGAATCCAATTGATCGCCAACTCTCTTGCCATAAGAGTTCGGACGTTTTGCGAAGACCGCTTTAAGATCTTGAATCGTAACCGCCATGAGGGTGCGGATCCAATTGGCTTTATCGGCAGCTGGGCCGTGGCAGCGTTTCTGGCGAAGGCTAAGCGCATCGCCGTCAGCCTTAGAGGCGCCGCTAAGTCGATATCCAAGTTCAAAGAGTGCTTCGGAAAACCCGATCCGGATTCCGCTGCCGCGGCGTCTCCAAGTCAACCCAAGTGAGAACCACCGACATATCGCGCTCCCCCATTTGATAATGCGAAGATGCTTATTTCTTTGATGAAATATTGGCCCTCGCGTATGGCCCGCGCATTGGGTCCCGCACGGCTGATACGTTGAGGTCCTCTCTTATGATTGCGCATAGTTCGATGGCGGCCACGTTTTCTGGATTGAGCAATGTATGCATCTCGGCTCTGCTTACTTTCAGGTCCTCGGTAACTACCTGGAACATATCTCCGATTTCCATCCTCGGAACCGGTTCGCGATTCTTTCCATCCTCATATGCATCAAGCTGAGCCTCTTGATACTTCCGATAGGCCTCATTCACGCTGAGGATAGACAGCGCTTCGGAGGAGATATTATTGTGAATGAACTCAATGCACCCTCGCGGATAATGATCGCCAAGTGCATCAATGACATCGCCTGCCTTCTTCAGCACCTCAATCGCAGAAGCGTCGCTCGCACGCGAGAGTGCGGCGTGTCCGTATTTTCGAAGCATGTCGTCCGCGGCTTTCAACGCGGCCTCCTCGTCTCCTGCCTGAAACTTAGCGTTTATCTCCTTCGCTTCATCCATATGATCTGAGAAAATCGCGTGAAGAAAAGGGTTGGTGCTTGCGAGGTCATTCATCAACTCCTCGACCGATCCCGGCCTTACATCTTGAGCGATTACTCCTGAGGCGAGAAACCCAACCCCCGCGCATAGCGATAAGAAATTTTTCAAACTCGTCCCCACTTTGCACGTCGCCAGAAGACCTATCAGTCCATCGTGACGCCGCCGGCGTCAATGTGGCTGCGCGTCACGCCAAAATCGTCGGCAAGGTCGCCCAACGCTTCCTCTACGTCAGCGTCCCCTGCTCATCGAGACCTGCAAGGTCAATGCCGTTGATCCGTATGCCTAGCCTTTCATACGGTTTCAACTGGTCATACTCGTCAATCGTGGACATAGAATGGGTCTCGTTCGTGTCGCGTGGAGATCGTCAATGGTGTTGGTTTGGGCATGCCTACTTTTTCTGACGTGCTGGGTGCTCCCCAAGCGCCTCGCAGCCGCCATCGCGTCGCGCCGATGTCACGGCGCCTTGCTCGTGGTTGTCGCAGCCCTAGGGATCGTGCTTGGCGTCTTCCTATGGGCGACAGCGTCATTCCTCGCTGTGTTGCAGCTCGGCACACCGCCTGCCGGGCTGGCATGGATAGCCATCGCAGGTTTCTTCCTCTCGATCGTCGCGACGGTGATCGGAAAGCGGCAAGCATCTACCGCACTCCCTTGAGCATCTTCGAGAGTACTCGACCTCCTCCGGGTGTGACCTTGCGCCCATCCTCCCGTATCCATGTGCAACGGTTTTGCAGTCGGTCTTTTCGCAAAGGCGGCCACGCCCATAGGACACCTCAACGTGATGACGAGGTCCAACTGCTAGGCGTTGGACAGGTGAGTCCTAGACCTCCAATGCGCAGCAACGGCGGCTTTTGTTACCCGACCGGCAATTGATCGTTAAATTTTGGCCCCAGCATAAGCGGTAAGTATTTGAGATTATGTGGTGATCCCGGCGCGATTCGAACGCGCGACCCCCAGATTAGGAATCTGGTGCTCTATCCTGCTGAGCTACGGGACCACTTGAGTGCCATGCATACAAAAGGCTTGGCGTGAAGCCAAGCCTTAATTGTTGCTAGAGACCGAGGCGCTGTTCGGCGAGGCGGACCCAATAGGAGATGCCGTGGGCGATGGCTTCGTCGTTGAAGTCGTAGGCCGGATTGTGGAGGCCGGCGCTGTCGCCGTTGCCGATGAAGATGAAGGCGCCGGGGCGGGCGTTCAGCATATAGGAGAAATCCTCGCCGCCCATCATCGGATCGATTTCCGCGTTGACGTTCGCCTCGCCGGCTATGGCGCTGGCGGTGGCGACCGCATGCTCGGTCTCATCGGGGTGGTTGACGGTGACGGGATAGTTGCGGTGGAAGCTGATGTCGGCCTCGGCGCCGTGGGCCGCGACCAAGCCCTCGACGATCTGCCGGAAGCGCGTCTCGGCGAGCGTGCGCACCTCGGGGTCGAGGGTACGAACCGTCCCGGCGAAGGTCGCGTCGTTCGGAATGACGTTATGGGCGAAACCGGCATTGAATTTGGTCACCGAGACGACGACCGAGCGTAGCGGATCGGCAGTGCGCGAGGCGATCATCTGCAAGTTGGCGATGATCTGGGCGCCGATGGCGATCGGGTCGATCGTCCGGTGCGGCTGGGCGGCGTGACCGCCGCGGCCCTTCACGGTAACGGTGAATTCGTCGGTCGCCGCCATGATCGCGCCCTTGCGGGTGGCGAACTGGCCGACGGGCAGGCCCGGCAGATTGTGCATGCCGTAAACCTCTTCGATAGCGAAGCGCTCCATCATACCGTCCTTGACCATCAGATTACCGCCGCCGCCGCCTTCTTCGGCGGGTTGGAAGATGACGGCGACATTGCCGTTGAAGTTGCGGGTCTCGGCCAGGTATTTTGCGGCGCCGAGCAGCATGGCGGTGTGGCCGTCATGGCCGCAGGCATGCATTTTGCCAGGCGTCTTCGAAGCCCAAGGTTTGCCGGTGATTTCGGTGAGCGGCAGAGCGTCCATGTCGGCGCGCAGGCCGACCGTGCGGGAGCCTTCGCCCTTGCCCTTGATCAGGCCGACGACCCCGGTGCGGCCGATACCAGTGACGATCTCGTCGACGCCGAATTCCTTGAGTTTTTCGGCGACGAAGGCGGCCGTATTTTCCACCGCGAAGAGGAGTTCGGGCCGGGCGTGGATGTGGCGGCGCCATTCGGCGACCTCGTCCTGCAACTCTGCGGCTCTGTTCAAAATCGGCATATCGGCGTTCCTGTTATGAAATCTCGACAATCTTTCATCGCATCACAAGGGTGTGAGGCTGTGGAAATTACTTAGTCAATGACCTTTGCCATGTCATAGCCATATAGGCTAAATAGGGGAAGATTTCGAGATTTTCCTGATATCTGAAGGACGAACCGTGTCGACGCGCCACTTCCGTTTGTTTGCTGCCTTGCGGCCGCTTTCTTTCGTATCAGCGGCGACTGCCGTTGTTCTGGGCTCCGTTTCGCTTGCCCAGGCCAATCCGCATATTCTCGTCGACGTGCAGACCGGCCGCGTGCTCGAGCATGAAGAAGCCTTCCGCAAATGGTATCCGGCCTCGCTGACCAAGCTGATGACCGTCTATACCGTGTTCGATGCGATCCGCGCCGGCCAGATCAGCCTCGATACGCCCATCGTCATGAGCAAGCGCGCCGCCGCGCAGCCGGCTGCCAAGATGTATTTCAAGCCTGGCCAGAAGCTGACGCTCGACAGCGCACTGAAGATCCTGATGGTGAAATCAGCCAATGACATCGCGGTCGCGGTTGCCGAAGCCATTGGCGGCACGCAGGAGGGCTTCGTGACGCGGATGAACGGCGAGGCGCTGAAGCTCGGCATGACGGATTCGCATTTCGTCAATCCGAACGGCCTGCCCGGCAAGGGCCAGTATACGACGGCACGCGACCTTGCGGTGCTGACGGTGGCGCTGCGCCGCGATTTTCCGCAATATGCCGGCTATTTCGCGCTGGAGGGCTTCACCACCGGCCAGCAGAACGTGCCGAGCCTCAACATGCTGATCGGCCGCTTCGCCGGCGCCGACGGCATGAAGACCGGCTTCATCTGCGCCTCGGGCTTCAACCAGATCGGTTCGGCAACGCGCAACGGCCGCACGCTGGTCTCCGTCGTGCTCGGCACCGACAGCCTTGCAGCGCGTGCCGATGCGACGGCGAACCTTTTGCAGAAGGGCTTCACCACCCAGCCTGCCAGCAACGACACGTTGGGTTCGCTGAGACCCTACGGGTCGGGACAGGACCAGGTGACCGACATCAGCGCCGATATCTGCAGCGCCAAGGGCGCCAAGGTGCGCAGCGAAACGCGCGACGAAGTCGGCCGCATGCGAGTGCAGTCACCCTACATCCAGCCAATGGACCACGATCCGCAATTCGTCTTTGCCGGCCTCATTCCGGGCCAGGATCCGCAGCCGGCCGCGCAGCCGGAAAAAATGGCGCGCGGCGATACGGCGGGAGCGATCGCCAACGTGCCGGTGCCGATGCCGCGCCCGACATCCTTTTAAGCTTTTAAGGTAAAATGACATGAGCGCGCTCAACGACAGGATTCCGGTCACCGTCCTGACCGGCTTTCTCGGCGCCGGCAAATCGACGCTGCTCAACCGCATCCTCAAGGATCCCGTGATGAAGGACGCGGCCGTCATCATCAACGAATTCGGCGACGTCGGCATCGACCATCTCCTGGTCGAAAGTTCCGGCGATTCGATCATCGAACTATCAGACGGGTGCCTCTGCTGCACCGTGCGCGGCGAGCTTGTGGATACGCTGGCGAACCTGATGGACGCGGTGCAGACGGGCCGCGTCAAGCCGGTGAAACGCGTCGTCATCGAGACGACGGGCCTTGCCGATCCTTCACCGGTCATGCAGGCGATCATGGGCAATCCTGTCATCGCCACGAATTTCGAGCTCGACGGCGTCGTCACCGTCGTGGACGCGGTGAATGGGCAGCAGACGCTCGACAATCACGAGGAAGCGCGCAAGCAGGCGGCGGTCGCCGACCGGCTGATCGTCTCGAAAAGGGCGATGGCCGAGGCAACGGACGGGCTGGAAAAGCGCCTGCGGGCGCTCAATCCGCGTGCCGTGATGATGGATGCCGACAGCGCCGAAGCGGGCAGTGCCGCGGTGCTGGTCAACGGGCTCTATGATCCGGCGACGAAGATTGCCGATGTCGGCCGCTGGCTGCAGGACGAGGATGCGCACGAGGCGCATCATGATCATGATCACCACGGTCACCACCATCATGATCATCACCATCTTGGTGATCAGGGGCATGCGCACCAGGACCCGCACGACGTCAACCGTCACGATGCCTCTATCCGCTCTTTCTCGATCATCGAGGAGAAGCCGATCGATCCGATGGCGCTTGAGATGTTCATCGATCTCCTGCGTTCGGCCCATGGCGAGAAGCTGTTGCGGATGAAGGCGATCGTATCCGTCTCCGACCGGCCGGATCGGCCGCTGGTGCTGCATGGGGTGCAGAGCATCTTCCATCCGCCGGTGCGGCTGCCCGCCTGGCCGGGAGAAGACCGGCGCACACGCATGGTGCTGATCACTCGGGATCTGCCGGAAGCCTTCGTGAAGGATCTCTTCGACGCTTTCCTCGGCAAGCCGCGCATCGACATGCCGGATCGTGCGGCGCTCTCCGACAACCCGCTCGCCATCCCCGGCCTCAGAATTTAAAGCATGTCGCGCAAAAGTGTGCAGCGGTTTTGCGCCAAAGACATGCGGAAAACAAAGACCTAAAGTGCGGCAAGCGAATCTGAAAGATCGCGACGCTCTTTAGCGCTTGCGGATCAGGAAGCGGTGGCCGCTTTCGGTCTTTTCCGTCTCGATCAGCTCGTGGCCGTCCTCATTGCAGAAATGCGGCATATCGATCACGGCCAGCGGATCGGTGGTGTCGACGCGAATGAGCGTGCCGCTCGCCATGGCGGCGAGCTTCTTGCGTGTCTTGATCACCGGGAATGGGCATTTCAGGCCGCGAAGATCGTAGAGAACGGGGTTCAAGCCGTTCAGTTCCTCGCCCAGAATTTCCAGAACGGCTTCTTTGCCGTGGCTTCCGCCGTTTCCTGCGGTTCGGGCGCCGTAAAGGCCAGCGGGTTCTGCATCGGCACCGGCACGACCGCTGGCGTCGCGGCAGCGACGGCCACTGCCTGCGGCTGGGCAGGTGCTACAGGCGTGGCGCCCGGCGCGCTCTTGGCAGCGAGGCCCTGCGCGGTGCGCTTGGCCATCATGTCTTCGAGTTCGGCGACCTTGACCATGCGGCCGGCTTCCAGCGAGGTACCGGTCGGGGCGTAAGCCAGTTCGCGGCCCTTGCGCGTCTTGGCGACCACGGCCTTGCGCTCGGCTTCGGACGGATCGTACCAGGCCATGCCGTCAAATTTGCTCATCGCCTTGGCATAATCGGCATCGTAGGTCTTGCCGTAGGAGGCAAGGGCCGCCGTCAGTGCCGGCGGCGTCGACATAGCAGGGCACTTGCCGGCGGCATTGAAGGCGCTGCCGTCGGTTGCCTGCTGATTGAAGACGTATTTCTTCTCGCAGACGTTCACCTCAGGCGGGCGCTTCGTCACTTCGAAATTGTCGTAGCCGACCTTCAGCATCTTCCAGAAGTCGTAACTGCTGTCGAGGCGATGCTTGACCATGTTTTCCGCCGTCATGCGGAAGGGGAAGGCCTGCAGCTGCACAGTCGACTGGCCGCCCTTGAAGGCATCGCGGGCGAAGGCGTAGATCTCCAGCACCTGCTGGTCGGTCATCGAATAGCAGCCGGAGGACGAGCAGGCGCCGTGGATCATCAGATCGGAGCCGCTGCGGCCGTTCGCCGCGTCGTAGCGGTTGGGAAAGCCGGTGTTGATCGCCAGATAATATTTCGAATTGGGATTCAGGTTGGCGCGCGTCAGGTCGTAGAAACCTTCCGGCGCCTGCCGGTCGCCGGTCTTTACCTTCGGACCGAGACGGCCGGACCAGGCGCAGATCTTGTAATCGGCGATCTTGTCGAAACGGTTGTCGGTCTTCGCCTTCCATATCTCCATGGCACCTTCCTCCTTGAAGATGCGGATCATGATCGGCGAATTGCGGTCCATGCCCTTGGCGGCCATGGCGGTGAGGATATGGCTGGGAAGCGGCTGTTCGACCTTGTTCTTGACCTTGGAAAGATCGACCTGCGCGGTTTCCAACGCGTCATTGCAGCCGGACAGAGCCAGCGCCATGAGGGAAATATAGGCAAAATGACGTATGCGCATCCAAACTAGCCCATAAATATAATACGACCCGGTCCGCCTATGGAGTCCGGGCATCAGAAGGAATCATAGGCGGCTTATACTTTATAAAATCTTACCAGCCAATGACGTGCCTGGAACATCCCCGCAAGCGCGATTGCTACAGATAACATCAATGTGGCCAAGATTTGGCCCCAATCGGCGAAGAGCCGAATGTCTGCTAGAGATTGCGGCCCATGGCGAGGAATTTCTGGCGGCGGTCGTTGCGTAGCTGTTCGCCGGAGCGCGGTGCCATTTCGGCCAGCGCACTGGCGATTACGTCGCCGGTTGCGGCTATCACGCTGTCGGGATCGCGATGCGCGCCGCCGAGTGGCTCGGAAATGATGCCGTCGATGACGCCGAGCGATTTCAGGTCTTCGGCGGTGATCTTCATGTTGGTCGCCGCTTCACGGGCGCGGGTGGAATCGCGCCAGAGGATGGAGGCTGCCCCTTCCGGCGAGATGACGCTGTAGATCGAATGCTCGAGCATATAGACCTTGTTGCCGGTGGCGATGGCGATCGCCCCGCCCGAGCCGCCTTCGCCGATGACGACGGAGACGAGGGGAACCTTCACGCCCAGGCACATTTCCGTGGAGCGGGCGATCGCCTCGGCCTGGCCGCGCTCTTCGGCGCCGACGCCGGGATAGGCGCCTGCCGTATCCACCAGCGAAATCACCGGCAGACCGAAACGATCGGCCATCTCAAGGATGCGGATCGCCTTGCGGTAGCCTTCCGGGCGGGGGCTGCCGAAATTGTGCTTCAAGCGGCTCTTGGTGTCATTGCCCTTTTCCTGGCCGATGACAGCGACAGGCTGGCCGCGGAAACGGGCAAGGCCCGCCTGGATCGCGGCATCCTCGGAAAATTTGCGGTCGCCGGCAAGCGGCGTGAATTCCTGGAACAGCGTCTTGGCGTAATCGACGAAATGCGGGCGCTGCGGATGGCGGGCGACCTGCGTCTTCTGCCAGGGATTGAGCTTGGAATAGATTTCAACGATGGCCTCACGGACGCGAACCTCCAGCCTGCCGATCTCATCGGTGGTGTCGATGCTCTCGTCTTCCGTTGCGAGCTTCTTCAGCTCGATGATCTTGCCTTCGAGGTCGGAGATCGGCTTTTCGAAGTCGAGATAATTGTGCATGAGGTGCGTTTCCGTTCCTTGTGCCCGGGGCGTTTTCCTGGCTCCGCCCCTTGTCGCCGGTCCTATTCGTGCTTTTTCGCCTGTTTGGCAAGGGGGTGATGCGTCTGGACAAGCTGCTGCAGCCTCTCTTCGAGGACATGTGTGTAAATCTGCGTGGTCGAAATGTCCGAATGGCCGAGGAGTTCCTGTACGACGCGCAGATCGGCGCCGTTGGCAAGCAAGTGKCTGGCAAAGGCGTGGCGCATGACATGCGGCGAGATCAGCGACGGCGTCAGGCCGGCACGGATCGCCAGGTTCTTGAGGTCGCGGGCGAAAACCTGGCGCGGCAGATATCCCTCCTTCGAGGCGGAGGGAAATAGCCAGGGGCTTTCTTGCGGCGGGTCCTTCGTCGCGGCATTTTCGGCCGCCAGCCRGCGCCCATAGGATTTCAGGGCTGATATCGCCGATTGCGACAGCGGCACCAGCCGCTCCTTGTTGCCCTTGCCGCGGATCATCAGGAAACGGCCCTCCTGATCGAGCACGCGGGCAGGAAGCGAGACAAGTTCGCTGACACGCATTCCGGTGGCATAGAGCAGTTCCAGCAGCGCCAGCATGCGCAGGCGCTGCAGCTGGCCCGGAGCCGGATCGTCTGCCTCGGCCTCGGCCTGCGAGAGCAACCTGCCGACCTCCTCGACGCCCATCGTCTTCGGCAGCGGTCGGCCCTTCTTCGGCGCGTCGAGAATGCCTGTGGGGTCGTCGGTCCTCAGGCCCTCGGCGTAGAGAAACTTGTAGAACTGCCGCATGGCCGCAAGACGGCGCGCCTGGGAGGAGGGTTTGAAGCCCTTTCGGGCGAGCGAGGAGAGATAGGCGGCGAGATCGGCGGAGGCGGCTTCGGTGAGCCTTATGCTGCGCTCCTTCAGGAAGGATCTGATATCGTCGAGATCGCGTTCATAGGATTGCAGCGTGTTGGCGGCAGCGCCCCGCTCGGCGCTCATCATCTCCAGGAAGGATTCCACATGGACGCGGCCGAGATCCACCATGCCGGTCACTTCCTGGTCGTGTCGATCGCGCCCGTGGCGGGCGGATTGACCCGCTCGGACGGAATGCGGATCGTCACGTCGCGCTGCTGCGGCTCCACGAAGGTCACAAGCGCCAGCATCGCTCCGTAGACCGTCCCGGCGAGGATCGCGCAGACGAACAGGAAACGGAACAGGGTCGGCATCCAGCAACTCCTTCATGCTCTGCTTCTGTTATAAGAAGCCTATCTGCAAGTGCAAGAAGCGGTATTCAAGYCATGATTCCCTTGTCCGCGACTTGACGCTCCACCTGCATTTGTCGATACCGTTTGCAAACAAAGTGTGAATGGACCGATGAGTGAACAACTGCTGACCGTTGCTGACAGCTTGAAAGACAGAGCTCGCGCCGCGCTCGGTTCACGCAACCTGATCCTTGTCGGCCTGATGGGCGCCGGAAAATCCTCCGTCGGGCGCATCGTCGCCAGCCAGCTCGCCATTCCCTTCATCGACAGCGATCTTGAGATCGAGCGGGTTTCGCGCATGACGATCGCCGAGCTTTTCGCCGCCTATGGCGAGCAGGAGTTCCGGGCGCTGGAAGCGCGGGTGATCAAGCGGCTGCTGAAGAGCGGGCCGCGCGTCGTCTCCACCGGGGGCGGCGCCTTCATCAACGACCGGACGCGCAAACATATCAAGAAGGGCGGCCTTTCCGTCTGGTTGAAGGCCGATCTCGACGTGCTCTGGGACCGGGTCGCCAAGCGCGACACGCGGCCGCTGCTCAAGACCGAAAATCCGAAGCAGACGCTCGAGGGCCTGATGAATGCGCGTTATCCGATCTATGCGCAGGCTGATCTGACCGTGCTTTCGCGCGACGTCCGCAAGGAAATCATGGCCGACGAAGTCTTAAAGGCCTTGATCGAAGCTCAGAAGGAAAGTGCAGCGTCATGAATGCGATAACCTCCGCCCCCGCCATCCGAACGGTGCATGTGCCGCTCGGCGAGCGCGCCTACGACATCCTGATCGGGCCGGGGCTGATTGCGCGGGCCGGCGCCGAGATCGCCTCTCGCCTCAAGGGCCGCAAGGCGGCTGTTGTCACCGACGAAAATGTCGCTCCGCTCTATCTCAAAACCCTCGTCGCAAGTCTGGATGAAGCGGGCATCGCCTCGGCTGAGGTCGTCCTGCCGGCCGGCGAGAAGACCAAGAGCTTCGAACATCTGATCACTGTCTGCGACAAGGTGCTTGAGGCGCGCGTCGAGCGTAACGATTACGTCATCGCGCTCGGCGGCGGCGTCATCGGCGACCTTTCGGGATTTGCGGCCGGCATCGTCCGCCGAGGCGTGCGCTTCGTGCAGGTGCCGACCTCGCTTTTGTCGCAGGTTGATTCCTCCGTCGGCGGCAAGACCGGCATCAATTCTCGCCACGGCAAAAATCTGATCGGCGTCTTCCATCAGCCGGACCTGGTTCTGGCCGATACGGATGTGCTGAATTCGCTGAGCGAGCGTGAATTCCGCGCAGGTTACGCCGAGGTCGCGAAATACGGGCTGATCGACAAGCCGGATTTCTTTGCCTGGCTGGAAGCGAACTGGAAGGCGGTTTTTACCGGCGGCTCCGCGCGTATCGAGGCGATTGCCGCGAGCTGCCAGGCGAAGGCCGACGTCGTCGTTGCCGACGAGCGCGAGAACGGTCCGCGGGCGCTGCTCAATCTCGGGCATACCTTCGGCCATGCGCTGGAAGCGGCGACCGCCTATGACAGCTCCCGCCTCGTGCATGGCGAGGGCGTTTCGATCGGCATGGTGCTGGCGCACGAATTCTCCGCACGAATGAACCTTGCAAGCCCGGACGAGGCGCGGCGCGTCGAGCGGCATCTGAAGGAGGTCGGYCTGCCGACCCGCATGTCCGACATTCCGGGCGACTTGCCGCCGGCCGAAACGCTGATGGACGCGATCGCCCAGGACAAGAAGGTCAAGAGCGGCAAGCTCACCTTCATCCTGACCCGCGGCATCGGCCAGTCCTTCGTCGCCGACGATGTGCCGGCGTCCGAAGTGATCAGCTTTCTCCGGGAAAAACACCCTTGATAGCGATCGAAGGCGCTCTGGCATTTCTGGAAACATATTGGCCGGAAATCCTTTCGATCACGGCACTCGTGCTCATGTCAGCCTTCTTCTCCGGCTCGGAAACCGCGCTTACCGCCGTTTCGCGCAGCCGCATCCATACACTGGAGGCGAACGGCGACGAGCGCGCCGGCCTCGTCCGGCAACTGATCGAACGGCGCGATCGGTTGATCGGCGCGCTGCTGATCGGCAACAATCTCGCTAACATTCTCTCCTCCTCGATCGCCACCAGCCTTTTCCTCGGGCTGTTCGGCAATTCCGGCGTGGCGCTTGCGACGCTTGCGATGACCGTCATCCTGGTCATCTTCGCCGAAGTGCTGCCGAAGAGCTGGGCGATTTCGACGCCAGACCGGTTCGCGCTCGCCATCGCCGTTCCGGCCAAGCTCTTCGTCACCGTCGTCGGCCCGGTTTCCACCTTCGTCAACGCGATCGTCCGGCAGATTCTGTCGCTGTTTGGCATCAACCTCTCTCGCGAGACGTCGATGCTGACGGCGCATGAGGAGCTGCGCGGCGCCGTCGACCTGCTGCATCGCGAGGGATCGGTGGTGAAGGCCGACCGCGACCGCCTCGGCGGCGTACTCGATCTCAGCGAGCTTGAGCTCTCCGACATCATGGTTCACCGCACCGCGATGCGGGCGATCAACGCCGACGATCCGCCGGAAGCGGTGGTGCGCGCCATCCTCGAAAGTCCCTATACGCGCATGCCGCTCTGGCGCGGCACGATCGACAACATCATCGGCGTCGTCCACGCCAAGGATCTGCTGCGGGCGCTTGCCGAGCCGAATATGGAGCCGCAGAACCTCGACATCGTGAAGATCGCCCAGAAGCCGTGGTTCGTGCCCGATAGCACCAACCTCGAAGACCAGCTCAACGCCTTCCTGCGGCGCAAGCAGCATTTCGCCGTCGTCGTCGACGAATATGGCGAGGTGCAGGGCATCGTCACGCTGGAGGATATTCTCGAGGAAATCGTCGGCGACATTTCCGACGAACACGATATCGAGATACAGGGCGTGCGTCAGGAGGCCGACGGTTCCGTCGTCGTCGACGGCGGCGTTCCGATCCGCGACCTGAACCGCGCGCTCGACTGGAACCTGCCCGATGAGGAGGCGACGACGATCGCCGGCCTCGTCATCCACGAATCGATGACCATCCCGGAAGAGCGTCAGGCCTTCACCTTCTACGGCAAGCGTTTCGTCGTCATGAAGCGGGAGAAGAACCGCATCACCAAGCTGCGCATCCGCCCGGCCGGAGAAGACGGCGCAAAGCCAGCCTGATTCTGTTTGGATCGTAGACGGCCAATGCCTATATGGGTTGCGTGCCGCTACCAGCGGGTCGGTTCATCAGGTGCAGCCGGTTCGACGGCCAGCGCATGCAGGCCGGCATCGAGCTCCGGTTTCAACAGGTCGGTGATCGCCCGGTGGCGCGCCAGCCGCGACATGCCGGCGAATTTCCCGGAAACGATCCTCACCCGCATATGGGTTTCGCCGGTGCCGGTGATATCGGGCTGGTGGCCGGCATGCAGATGGCTTTCGTCGATGACGCTCAGGCGTTCGGGCGCGAAGGCTTCAACAAGTTTTTCTTCGATGCGGGTTCGCAGGGTCATCATCCGGTCTTGCTGGTTCGCGAAAAGGGTTCCTACCAAGCCTGCAACATTCCCATTTGTCAATTCTTGTTGTCGCTTCGCGACAGCCCCATAATTAGCGCCGTCATGAGACTTGATTCCAAATATTTCGATCGCATCCGAACACGCCGCAAACGCGAGCCGGAGACAGAGCAGGCGCCGCCTACCTGTCAATGGGACGGGTGCGACAAGAAGGGGGCGCATCGCGCTCCCGTCGGCCGCAATGCGGAAGGCCAGTTCTTCTTGTTCTGCTTCGAGCACGTCAAGGAATACAACAAGGGCTACAATTATTTCTCCGGTCTTTCGGACGGCGAGATCGCGCGTTACCAGAAAGAGGCGATCACCGGCCATCGGCCGACATGGACGGTCGGCGTCAACAAGGCGGCGAAGGACAGTCCGCTGCATTCGGAGATCCGCTCCGGCGCCTATACGCGTGTTCGCGATCCCTTCGGCTTCGTCAAGGAAGGCGGCAAGGGCAGCGGACCGCGTTTTCCGCAGGCGCGCAAGCTGAAATCGCTTGAGACCAAGGCCTTCGAAACGATGGGCCTCGACGCCAATGCGACATCGGCGGAGATCAAGAGCCGCTACAAGGAACTGGTGAAGAGACACCATCCGGATGCCAATGGCGGCGACCGCGGCTCGGAGGAGCGTTTCCGCGCCGTCATCCAGGCCTATCAATTGTTGAAGCAGAACGGTTTTTGTTAATTCCCGTCCTTGCTCTTAAGCTTCAATCGGGTATGGTCCAAATCGGCTGAGGCCGCAGGCAAACGCGGCTCATATTTGTGCGTTTTCCCGACATCGCCTCCGCCGACCTTCCGGACGCGGCGTTTCTTGTCCGGGACTCTTTCAAGAATGYTCGCACGCGGTCATTATCCCGCCGAGGTTTCGTTTCAGTCCCGGAGAAGCATCGCCGACGTTCCGACCTGGACGGGCGCGGAATAAAAAAACGCGGCGTCTAGGTTGCGACATGGCCTGAGACAGTATGGCCGGGTGGCATCACCCGCCTTGGAGACACGATGAGCAAGATCGACCTGGATATATCAGAACTGCCCGATACCACCGTTTCGGTCCGCGAGGCCTTCGGTATCGATTCCGACATCCGCGTTCCCGCCTACAGCAAGGGCGACGCCTATGTGCCGGACCTCGATACCGACTACCTTTTCGACCGCGACACGACGCTCGCCATTCTCGCAGGCTTCGCCCATAACCGCCGCGTGATGATCTCCGGCTATCACGGCACGGGCAAGTCCTCGCATATCGAGCAGGTGGCGGCGCGGCTCAACTGGCCCTGCGTGCGCATCAACCTCGACAGCCATGTCAGCCGTATCGATCTGGTCGGCAAGGATGCGATCGTCGTCAAGGACGGGCTGCAGGTCACCGAATTCAAGGACGGCATTCTGCCCTGGGCCTATCAGCACAATGTCGCGCTCGTCTTCGACGAATATGACGCCGGCCGTCCGGATGTGATGTTCGTCATCCAGCGCGTGCTCGAATCCTCCGGCCGCCTGACGCTGCTCGATCAGAGCCGCGTCATCCGGCCGCACCCGGCCTTCCGGCTGTTTGCGACCGCCAATACGATCGGCCTCGGCGACACGACCGGCCTCTATCACGGCACGCAGCAGATCAACCAGGCGCAGATGGACCGTTGGTCGATCGTCACCACGCTGAACTACCTGCCGCATGATCACGAAGTGAATATCGTCGCCGCCAAGGTGAAGAGCTTCGGCAAGGATAAGGGCGGCCGTGAGACCGTTTCGAAGATGGTTCGTGTCGCCGACCTGACGCGCGCCGCCTTCATGAACGGCGATCTTTCGACCGTCATGAGCCCACGCACGGTCATCACCTGGGCCGAAAACGCCGAGATCTTCGGCGATCTGGCCTTCGCCTTCCGCGTCACCTTCCTCAACAAGTGCGATGAGCTGGAGCGTCCGCTGGTCGCCGAGCACTATCAGCGCGCCTTCGGCGTCGAGCTGAAGGAAAGTGCCGCCAACATCGTTCTCGGGGCTTGAGACCGACCGATCATGGCAGCTCGCGGTGACAATTCGAAAGCAAAGCCCGGCGCGCCTGTCGACGTCGAGCCACTGCGCCGGGCGATAACCGGTTGCGTGCGCTCGATCGCCGGCGACGGTGATGTCGAGGTGACCTTCGCCAATGAACGGCCGGGGATGACCGGCGAGCGCATCCGGCTGCCGGAACTTTCCAAGCGGCCGACGGCGCATGAGCTGGCGGTCACCCGCGGTCTCGGCGATTCGATGGCGCTGCGCCTTGCCTGCCATGACGAGAAGGTGCATGCGACGATGGCGCCGCAGGGCTCGGACGCCCGGGCGATCTTCGATGTGGTCGAGCAGGCGCGTGTCGAATCGATCGGTGCGCTGCGCATGGAGGGCATGGCGTCGAACCTGCGCTCCATGACGGAGGAGAAATATTCCAAGGCGAATTTCACCGGCATCGAGCGTCAGGAAGACGCACCGGTCGGCGAAGCTGTTGCGATGATGGTGCGCGAGAAGCTGACCGGCCAGCGTCCGCCGGCCTCCGCCGGCAAGGTGCTCGACCTCTGGCGCGACTTTATCGAGGACAAGGCAGGGTCCGAACTTGACAACCTGTCGAACGCGATCAACGACCAGCAGGCCTTCGCCAAGGTCATCCGCAACATGCTGTCGGCCATGGAAATGGCCGAGGAATACGGCGACGACGACAGCGATGCCGACAATGACGACCAGTCGGAGCAGGAAGACCAGTCGAGCGGCGACGAGCAGGACCAGGACGAGGTCGACGAGGATGCCGGCACGGATGCCGCCCCTGTCGAGGACAGCGAGGTCGCCGACGAACAGATGGAGGACGGCGAGACCGAAGGCGCCGAAATCTCCGACGACGACATGATGGAAGAAGGCGAGGACGATTCGGAAACGCCGGGCGAGACCCGCCGTCCGAACACGCCCTTTGCCGATTTCAACGAAAAGGTCGATTATCACGTCTTTACCGAAGAGTTCGATGAGATCATCACCGCCGAGGAACTTTGCGACGCCGCCGAGCTGGAGCGCCTGCGCGCCTTTCTCGACAAGCAGCTGGCACATCTGCAAGGTGCGGTCGGCCGTCTCGCCAACCGGCTGCAGCGCCGCCTGATGGCGCAGCAGAACCGCTCCTGGGATTTCGACCTGGAAGAGGGCTATCTCGATCCGGCCCGGCTGCAGCGCATCATTATCGATCCGATGCAGGCGCTCTCCTTCAAGATGGAGCGCGRCACCCAGTTCCGCGATACCGTCGTCACGCTGCTCATCGACAATTCCGGCTCGATGCGCGGCCGGCCGATCACGGTTGCCGCCACCTGTGCCGACATTCTCGCGCGCACGCTGGAGCGCTGCGGCGTCAAGGTCGAGATCCTGGGCTTCACCACCAAAGCCTGGAAGGGTGGGCAGGCGCGTGAAAGCTGGCTTGCTGGCGGCAAGCCGCAGACGCCGGGACGCCTCAACGACTTGCGCCACATCATCTATAAGTCGGCCGACGCGCCGTGGCGGCGGGCACGCGCCAATCTCGGGTTGATGATGCGCGAGGGCCTGCTCAAGGAAAATATCGACGGCGAGGCGCTGATCTGGGCGCATAATCGCCTGCTCGCGCGCCGCGAGCAGCGCCGCATCTTGATGATGATCTCGGACGGCGCGCCGGTCGACGATTCGACACTGTCGGTCAATCCGGGCAATTATCTGGAGCGGCACCTGCGCGCCGTCATCGAGCAGATCGAGACGCGTTCGCCTGTGGAATTGCTGGCGATCGGCATCGGTCACGACGTGACGCGCTACTATCGCCGCGCCGTGACGATCGTCGATGCGGACGAGCTTGCCGGTGCGATGACCGAGCAGCTTGCCTCGCTGTTCGAAGATCAATCCGTCCAGCCGCGCGGCGGCCGGATACGCCGTGCCGGCTGACGCCGCTCAAAGGAAACTCTTGGAATGCTAGATCAGGATGATTTTAGGCCGGATGGCCGAAAATCTGAATCCGGATCTAAATCAAAGAAATAGAGCATGATGTCGTCCGAAAACCGCTTACACTTTTCGGCATCATGCGCCATGCGCCTCTGGCGTGCGGCGTCGATCGCTCTCGGCATCGCAGCCGGCGCTTCCTCGTCATGGGCCGGCGACGACGTGCCGGTCATTAGCCGGCAAATCACCGACTTCAGGATCGGCTCTTCTCAGACGACATTCGGCTCGCTGGAATTTCTCGGCGGGCTGGAGATGGTCTCCAGCAGAGCGCTGTTCGGCTCGCTCTCCTCCATCCGTTTCCGGCAGGACCAGAAACATTTCGTCGTCGTGCTCGATACCGGCCAGTGGCTGACCGGCAGCATCGAGCGTGACGTCAAGGGCAGGCTTTCGGGTCTCTCGGATGTCGAGATCACGCCGATGAAGAACAGCGCCGGGCGCAGCTTCGAGGGCAAGGGACATATGGATGCCGAGGGCCTGGCGCTCGACGGCGACCGGATTCTGGTCTCCTTCGAGCAGGATCATCGCGTCGATGTCTATCCCGATCCTGGCTTTGCCGGCTCGGGAGCGATCGCCACCCTGCCGATTCTTATCCCGCGGAGGATGCTGGACGACAACCGCGGCATCGAGACCATCGCCGTGGCGCCGGCATCCAGCCCGCTGCGGGGCGGCGTGGTCGTCGTCTCCGAACGCGGTCTCGACAGTGACGGCAACCGGCTGGCGGCCATTCTCAGTGGGCCGCTGAAAGGGCGTTTCTCGGTCGAGCGGGACGGCAGTTTCGACATCACCGACGGCGCCTTCCTGCCGAGCGGCGACCTGCTGCTGCTGGAACGCCGCTTCAACATGGCCGAAGGCATCGGCATGCGCCTTCGGCGCATCAAGGGCACTGATATCAGGCCTGGCGCCATTGTTGACGGCGAACTACTGCTGGAAGGCAATTTCAACTCGCAGATCGACAATATGGAAGGGCTCGATGCTTTCCAGGCCGCCGACGGCACCACCCATATCATTCTGGTGTCGGACGACAATCATTCGATCCTGCAGCGCAATCTGATGCTGGAATTCCGGCTTTCGGAAGAGGCCGCGTGGTCAGCGCCGAATTCCCGGAAGCAGAATTGATCCTAGCCATCGGCCCGAAAATCGGAATCGATTTTCGGAAAGCACGATGCGTAGATTCAAAATGTTAGAGCGTCAGACTGATGTCATATGCCTCGGCTATCCCGCTCGCGGTATGGACGAAGCAGTCTTCGGAGGGAAGTTCATGGTGCATATTCATGTCATGGGCGCGTCCGGTTCCGGAACGACATCACTGGGCCGTGCGCTTGCCGAAAAGCTCGATATCGCCCATCTCGACACCGACGATTTCTTCTGGCTGCCGACTGATCCGCCGTTCACGACGCCGAGGGATGCCGGCGAGCGCATCAGGCTGCTCCTCGATGAGGTCGCGCGGCATGAAGGCTGGGTTCTCTCCGGATCGGCGCTGAAATGGGGAAGGCCGATTGAGCCGTTCTACGATCTGATCGTGTTCCTCAGGATCGATCCGAGGCTTAGAATGACGCGCATCCTTGCGCGGGAGATTGCCCGATACGGAAACAGAATCAAGCCTGGCGGCGACATGGCCGTCAAGAGTGGGGAATTCCTGGAATGGGCGGCGAGCTATGACACGGCCGGTCCCGAACGCCGCAGCCTTGCGGCACATGAGCAATGGCTGGAAACACGGACAGCGCCGGTGCTGCGGCTCGACTCATCGCTAGGTATCGACGATCTGGCTGCAGAGGTGCTGCTGCATCCGGTCATCGCCGCCGGTGCGGTCCGGCGGCGTCCGTAGCTTAAATTAGCTGGCGCGAGCGGCCTGCATCGGCCGCAGCACGTTCATCAGCGCGCCATAGGGCAGCAGCATGACGAGGCCGACGATCATCTTCACGGCGAAATCGCCGATCGCCCAGGAAATCCAGCGCGGAGCCTCCGTGGCGAAGACGCCGAGGACGGGGGCTGCTTCGAGCGCAAAGGGATCGTTGGGGCCGAGGAAGACGAAAAACGCGGCGAAGGACAACGAGAAGAACATCACCGTATCGAGCGCCGAGCCGATCAGCGAACCGACCAGCGGCGCGCGCCACCAGGCTTGGCGGCGAAGGCGGTTGAACACGGCGATATCGAGCAGCTGGCCGGCGAGATAGGCCGAGCCGGAGGCGATGGCGATGCGCGGCACCGAGGTGAAGAAGGAGAGCGTCACGCCGACGACGAAGCCAGCAAACACGACCTTGCGGGCTGCCTGCGGGCCGAACTGACGGTTGGTCAGATCGGTGATCAGAAAAGCGATCGGATAGGAGAAGGCGCCCCAGGTCAGGATGTCGGCGAGGTTGATGCCGGCGACTTCGGCGTTCAGCGGAAACTGGACGAGGAAGTTGGAGGCGACGACGACGAGCGTCATCAGCGCGACATAGGCAATGGTATAGCGGGTCTTCAGCATTTTTTTATCCTGGGTGATGCCACCAGTTGGAGGAGCAAACCGACAAAGCAAAAGGCTTGTCCGGTATTATCCGTTCAAGCCTTTTGAAGCCGTATGAAAGAAGGGCAGAAGCTTACGCAGCAGCGGCTTCAGCGGTCTTCTTGGCGATCTGACGGCGCAGCAGACGCGCGCGCATCGACAGTTCGTTTTCGCTGGCCTTCAGCAGGAAGGCATCGAGGCCGCCACGATGCTCGACAGTGCGAAGAGCGGCAGCCGAAACGCGAAGACGGTAACGCTGGTTGAGAGCGTCGGAAATCAGCGTAACCTGGCACAGGTTCGGCAGGAACCGGCGCTTGGTCTTGTTGTTGGCATGGCTGACATTGTTACCAGTCAGGACGGCCTTGCCGGTCAATTCGCACACGCGGGACATGGAACACCTATTCTTGTTTTTCTCGGGCCATCGAATTGCCACTCCCGGCAAAGCCAGGCGCGCAATCCAACGGGCATGATTGGAAAGTTGCGGTTCTATAGTCAGACAGGCTGCTCGCGTCAAGCCAAACCTTGGCCTTTCCCGCAATTCTGTCAAAAAGCTGCTGTTTTCTTCCCTTCGCGGCAGGAGTATACAGCGCTCAGCAAGGGCCTGCCAGCGCGCAGCAAGACAAGGCTTTTTTCCATGGCTCATTCGGGCAGACGGATTTTCATTTCGGCCATCGCCGCGCTTCTTGCCATACCGGCATCGGCGGCCGAAATCCAGCATCGGACGGAATACCGGGTGGCGCTCGCCGGCCTGCCGATCGCGCGCGCCGCGTTCCTGACGCAGATCGAAGACGATCACAGTTACAAGATCGCGGGCGACATCAACTCCGCCGGTCTTGCCGATCTCGTCACGACGATTTCGGCGAAGACCAGCGTTTCAGGCGTCGTGCGCAATGACAGATTGCAGGCGCAGAAATATTCGCTCTACTACAAGAGCGGCAAGAAGAAGGCCCGCATCTACGAGGTCAGCTACCGCAACGGCAACATCATCTCGGCGACGACCACACCGATGCCGAAGCGTCCGAAGAACTGGATCGACGTCACGCCGCGCGACATGCGCTCGGTGCTCGATCCGATCTCCGGCCTGGTCTTTACCGGCGATACCAAGGTCTGCTCGCAGACGCTGCCGATCTTCGACGGCGAGACGCGCATGGATCTTGTGCTCTCGCCGAAGGGCGACGAGGATTTTTCCACCAATGGGTTCAAGGGCAAGGCAACCGTCTGCAGCGTGCGCTTCGTGCCGCGCTCGGGCTACAAAAAGGGCCGCAAGGATATCGACTATCTCAGCAAGAGCGACCGCATGGAAATCTGGTTTGCCAAGTCGGACGCGGCAAATGTATACGCTCCTGTCTATGTGCGCATTCCAACCGAATATGGAATGGTGACGATCACTGCCGTCAAATACGGCAGCAACAGCTGACGGGGCTTCTGTCTCCGTGAAAGGGGACAGGTGAAGCTTCGCGCGACGTTGATTGGTTTTACGGCCATTCTGATGTGGTCGTTCCTGGCGTTGTTCACGGCCGCCTCCGGCAAGATGCCGCCGTTCCAGCTTTCGGCCGTCTGCTTTGCGATCGGTAGCATTCCCGGCCTCGTGGTGCTTACCCTCAATCCCGCGCGACTGGCGCTGCTGAAGCAGCCGGCCAAGGTCTGGATAACAGGTATTTCAGGGCTGTTCGGTTATCACTTCCTCTATTTTACCGCGCTCCGGAACGCGCCGGCGGTGGAGGCGGGGCTGGTCGCCTATCTCTGGCCGCTGTTGATCGTCGTCGGTTCGGCGCTGCTGCCGGGCGAACGGCTGCGCTGGTATCATGTGGCGGGTGCGCTTGCCGGACTTTGCGGCACCTTCCTGATCGTCGGCCGCAACGGCATCGATTTCGACGGCGCCTATGCCATCGGTTACGGTGCTGCTGTTCTCTGCGCCTTCACATGGTCCGGCTATTCGCTACTGACGCGGCGTTTCGACGCCGTCTCCACGGATGTCGTCACTGGCTTCTGCCTTGCGACCTCCATCCTGTCGTTCTTCTGCCATCTCGGCCTGGAGACGACCGTCTGGCCTGCAACGAGTTTCGAGTGGGTCGCCGTCGCCGGACTCGGGCTCTTCCCGGTTGGGGCTGCCTTCTACGCCTGGGATTACGGCGTCAAGAACGGCGATATCCAGATCCTCGGCGCGGCAAGTTACGCAGCACCACTGCTATCGACACTGATTCTGGTGCTGTTCGGATTTGCCGAGCCGAGCTGGCGCATTGCTCTCGCCTGTGTGCTCGTCACCGGCGGGGCGGTGCTCGCCGCTCAGGACATGTTCCGCCGCAAAATTCCGGTGCAGTCCGCGACAGCAGAGTAGGTCTTAGAACAGGATGTCAGAGCATGATGTCGTCCGAAAACCGCTCACACTTTTCGGCATCATGCTCTAGCGCCGGGCTTCCAATCGAGCGGCGCCATCTCGAAGCTCGAAAATTCGAAGCCGGGCGAGACGGTGCAGCCGACCAGGGTGAAATCGCCAAGGGTTTCGGCCGATTGCCACCAATTGGCGGGAATGATCGCCTGCGGCCGCTCGCCGGCGAACAGGTTCGTTCCGAGCGTCAAGGTCTCGCTTGCAGTTCCGTCTTCCGACCGATGCAGCGAGAGCGGCGCGCCGGCGTAATAATGCCAGACCTCCGCCGCGTCATGGACGCGATGCCAGTGCGAACGCTGTCCCCTGGTCAGCAGATAATAGATCGCTGTCGAGTGGCCGCGTTCCCCGCCCGCCGCATCGCGGAATGTCTGCACGTACCAGCCACCTTCGGGATGCGGCTGCATGCCGAGTTCGCGGATGATGTCCTCGGGCGACATCAGAAATTGTCCTTGCGCTTGCGGATCTCGGCAAAGACTTCCTCGTTGGTCTTGCCTTCCATCAGCAGATTGCGGCGGATCGCCGGATCGGCGGCGCGCAGGAACGGGTTGGTTTCCTTTTCCAGCCCCAATGTCGTCGGGATGGTGAATTTGCCGTCGGCGCGCAAGGCTTCGATCTCGGCGGCACGGCTCTTCAGTCGCTCATTGTCCGGATCGACGGTCAGTGCGAAGCGGGCATTGGACAATGTGTATTCATGGCCGAAATAGACGGCGGTCTCATCGGGCAACACGGCGAGTTTCTGCAGGGAATGCCACATATCGGCGGCGGGGCGTTCGAACAGCCGGCCGCAGCCGAGCGCAAACAGCGTGTCGGCGGCAAACAGCAGCTTGTCATCGGCAAAGTGATAGCAGATGTGGCCGGCGGTGTGGCCGGGTGTCTCGATGACGTTGACGGTGTGATCGCCGAAAAGGAAGCTGTCGCCATCGGCCATCGTCCGATCGAGGCCGGGAATGGCGACGGCCTCGTTGATCGGGCCGATGACCTCGCAGCCGAATTGCTCCTTCAGCGCCAGGTTGGCGGTGACATGATCGGTGTGATGATGCGTGGTGAAGATATGGGTGATTTTCCAGCCGCGACGTGTCGCCGCTTCCAGGATCGGCGCCTCCTCCGGCGCATCGATCGCCGCGGTAAAGCCTGTCTCCTGATCGTGCACGAGAACGCCGAAATTGTCGGTGCGGCAGAGAAAAACGTCTAATTCCAAAGGTTTCATCGTTCAATAATCCCTTATCCCAGGAGTCTTGCGGAAATGTAGAGGTTCCGGCCTTGAAGTCCAACCGCCCGCTGATAACATTTGTCGCAATGCACGCCGATATCGTCGACTTACGCCAGTTCTATCATTCCGAGCTCGGACGTCTTGCCGAGCAGTCGATCGCCATGGCGCTGTCCTCGCTCTGGGTGYGGCTGCCGCAGGAGCGTCTGGTCGGTCTCGGATATGCCGTGCCTTTCCTTGATCGCTTCCAGGCCGATACCGAGCGCACCTTCGCCTTCATGCCGGCCGGGCAGGGCGCGGTGAATTGGCCGATGGGCTCGCTTTCGACGACGGCGCTGATTTTCGACGAGGAACTGCCGCTGCCGGATTCCTCGATCGACCGGGTGCTGATGGTGCATTCGCTGGAATTTGCCGAAAGCCCGCGTGAGACTCTGAAGGAACTCTGGCGGGTGCTGGCGCCGGGCGGACGGCTGGTCATCGTCGTGCCGAACCGGCGCGGCGTCTGGGCACGCATGGAGCATACGCCCTTCGGTTCGGGCCGGCCCTATTCCCGCGGTCAGCTGACAAATCTGCTGCGCGAGACGAATTTCACGCCGGGCGCGACGGCTGAAGCGCTGTTCTTCCCGCCCTCGAAGCTCAGGACCATCCTGCGGCTTCGCCGCGCCTTCGAGCGGATCGGCCGAACGCTATGGCCGGCCTTCTCGGGCGTCATCATCGTCGAAGCGCAGAAGCGGCTCTATCAGGGGCTGCCGGTTGCGGCGCGGGCCTCCCGCCGCGTCTTCGTGCCGGTTCTCGCACCGCATGGCGTGCCGACCACACGCACGACAGCGCCGCGCGTCTTTTAAGACGCGCAAAGGACGCTGTAACACTTTGAGTGCGGCATAATCTTATCCCTAAATCGATTCCGATTTAAGGAATTATGCAGGAGGTAACGTCGCGCCCAGCGTTCTCCAACTGCTTGTGTCACGCCCATAGCTCTCGACAACAATCGCATTCCGCTTTAATGCCACTTGGTGTTTTTCAGCCCGGATTTCCGGCAATTCCAAGGTCGAACCCATGAGCGTTGAGATGAGCAAGCCTGTTCCGCGTCCCGGTATTCTCGATATCGCAGCCTATGTGCCGGGCAAGGAACATGCGCCGGGTGTTGCCCGCGTCTACAAGCTTTCGTCCAACGAAACGCCGCTCGGCGCCAGCCCGAAGGCAATCGAGGCCTTCAAGGCGGTTGCCGACAATCTGGGGCGTTATCCTGACGGGCAGGCGATCGAACTGCGCGAGGCAATCGCCGCCGTGCACGGTCTCAATCCGGCAAACATCCTCTGCGGCAACGGTTCCGACGAACTGCTCGGCCTGCTCTGCCATGTCTATCTCGGCGCCGGTGACGAGGGCATCATCACCGAGCACGGCTTCCTCGTCTACAAGATCCAGATCCTCGGCGCTGGCGCCACGCCTGTGGTCGTCAAGGAGAAGGACTATACCGTCGATGTCGATGCGATCCTTGCCGCGGTGACGGAGAAGACGAAAATCGTCTTCATCGCCAATCCCGGCAATCCCACAGGCACCTATGTTTCCGTCAGCGAGATCCGCCGTCTGCAGGCCGGACTGCCGAAACATGTCGTCCTCGTGCTCGATGCCGCCTATGCCGAATATGTGCGCCGCAACGATTATGAAGCCGGCATCGAGATCGTCTCCTCCCATGCCAACGTGGTGATGACCCGCACCTTCTCGAAGGCTTATGGTCTTGCGGCGTTGCGCGTCGGCTGGATGTATGCGCCGGCCGAGATCGTCGACGCGTTGAACCGCGTGCGCGCGCCGTTCAACTTGAACGCGCCGGCAATCGCCGCCGCTGCCGCTGCCATCCGCGACCAAGTCTTCATCCAGCAGGCCGTCTCCTTCAACCAGATGTGGGTCGAGAGGCTCACCCAGGCGCTCGAAGCGATCGGGCTGAAGGTGACGCCGTCCGTCGCCAATTTCGTCCTCATCCATTTCCCGGAGATCGACGGCAAGCGCGCCGCGGATGCCGACGATTTGCTGACGAGCCGCGGCTACATCCTGCGCGCCGTGCGCGGCTATGGTTTCGCCAATGCGCTGCGCATGAGCATCGGCCCCGAAGAGGCCAACCGCGGCGTGATTGCTGCGCTCACCGAATTCATGGGACATCAGGCATGAGCGTGCAGTTCGATCGGATTGCGCTGATCGGCATCGGCCTGATCGGCTCTTCGCTTGCCTACGACATCAGACGGCTTGGTCTTGCAAGGGAGATCGTCGTCGCCACGCGCAGCCCCGATACGCTGAAGCGTGCGGAAGAACTCGGTCTCGGCGACCGCTACACGACGTCTTCGCAGGATGCCGTCAAGGATGCCGATCTGGTGATCGTCTCGGTGCCGGTCGGCGCTTCGGAAAGTGTGGCGAAGGAGATTTCGGGAAGCCTGAAGCCCGGGGCTATTGTCACCGATGTCGGCTCCACCAAGGCCTCGGTCATTGCGCAGATGCTGCCGCATATGCCCGCCGATGTGCATTTCATCCCCGGCCATCCCCTGGCCGGTACTGAGAAATCCGGCCCGGATGCCGGCTTCCCCGGCCTCTTCGAAGGCCGTTGGTGCATCTTCACGCCGGTCGCGGATACCGATGAGACAGCGTTGAAGCGGCTGCGCAGCTTCTGGGAAGCGCTGGGCTCGAAGGTCGACGAAATGGATGCCGAACATCACGACAAGGTGCTCGCGATCGTCTCGCACCTGCCGCATATCATCGCTTACAATATCGTCGGCACCGCCGACGATCTGGAGACGGTGACGGAGTCGGAAGTCATCAAATATTCCGCCTCTGGCTTTCGTGATTTCACCCGCCTCGCCGCCTCCGACCCGACCATGTGGCGTGATGTCTGCCTGCACAACCGCGATGCGATCCTCGAAATGCTGGCGCGCTTCTCGGAGGACCTCGCCTATCTGCAGCGCGCCATCCGCTGGGGCGAGGGCGACAAAATTTTCGAACTCTTCACCCGCACACGCGCCATCCGCCGTTCGATCGTCCAGGCCGGCCAGGATGTCGACGCGCCGGATTTCGGCCGCCACGCGCTGGACAAGAAGTAGCCGCCGCGATGGTAGTGGCGATACGCGCCGGCCAAGCAGATATCGACTGGCTGGTGCGCGCGGATGCCAGCGCCGGTGCGGCGTGGGTATCGCGCTGCGTGGCGCTCGGCGAATATCTGGTTGCCAAGGAGGCCGATGAGATTGTCGGCTTCCTGCGTTTCTCCCGCTTCTGGGGCAGGGTTCCCTATATGGAAATGATCCGCGTTCTGCCCGGCCATCGCCGGTTGGGCGTTGGAACGGCGCTGTTTCTCGCCTGGGAAGAAGCCATGCGCAGCGACTGCGCCCGCCTGTTGATGACGTCGAGCGAATGCGATGAAAGCCGGCCTCAAGACTGGCATCGCCGCAACGGATTTTCCGAAAGCGGCGCGATCGAGTTGCCCGGCCTGCAATCGGTGCCGGAAGTCTTCTTCATCAAGCGAATCGCCTGAAGCGCCTCGCGTCGAGCCGGAATCATCCGACGCGCTTCAGGCCTTTTCTACTTCGTATGCATCCCGTTGCCCAAAACCACTGGACACTTTTGGGCGAGATGCATCAGATCGGCGGAATCCGGCCGAGCGGAATGAAACCGCTGACGGTGGCATTGCCACGATCGACGACGAGATCAACCGAGACCTTGTCGCCGCCACCGGCAAGCGACTTCAGCAGCTTTGTCGCCGTGTTGACGGTCGAGGCGATATCCGGAAAGGCCTGTTTCAGGCTGTCGCCCCAGGGGCCGAGCTGTTCGATCTCCAGCTTGAACTTTCCCGAGAGCAGACCCTGTTCGTCAAAGGAGAAGGGGCCAGTCAGCGTCATCACCTTGCCGTCGCCGATGTCGGCGACGATGCGGCGCAGTTCACCGGTGGCGCCATTGAGGCCGTTCGGATCACTGCCGTCGATCAGGCCGGCCTTGCCGGCGATGGTCAGATCGATGCTGGCAGACATTTTTGGAAAGATCTGCGGCCAGTCCTTGATCGCCGTATTCGCATCCTGCACGGAGATCGCGCCATCGAGATCGGCGCCGTTCTGGCGCAGATGGATTTCGGTGCGGGCGGCATCGAAGCTGATGGTCTGGCCGGTGTAGGAGGAGACGGCCATCGCCTTCAGACCCTCGATGACGGTCGAGCTGCGGTCGATGCCCTGCAGCCTGGTCGCAAGACTCGCCTGCAGGTTCGTCCATTGGGCCGAGATCGACAGGCCGTTGGTGGTGCGGATTTCGGCCGGCGAATCGAGTTCCCAGACAATATTGCCGGGTGCATAGACCTGTGCTGCCGAGCGTAGCGCGCCGAAGGTGGCGGAGACGCCGTTGACATTGTCGTCGACGTCGATCTTGGAGCAGAACAGGCCGATACGGAAGGGATAGCCGCGGAATTCGATATCGGAGCATTCGCCGCTGACGCCTGCCTGGTCGCGTGGCGCGATCGCCTTCAGCACCGTGGTCTTCAATGCCGACGCCGCATAGAACCAGCCGCCGGTATAAAGCGCGATCACCAGGAGGATACCTCCACCCAGCAACCAGAATTTCTTACCGCTGCCGGATTGGCTGCTGCCGGATCGGCTTGACGCTGCCATGATGTTCTCCAATGGTGAATCGCAAATGTGATTCCCGGTCTGGCGTGCGATATGGACGAATTTTGGGTATTTGGCTACGGTTCGCTGATGTGGAATCCGGGCTTCGAGTTTATGGAGCGGTCAGAGGCTCTGGTCTACGGCTACAGGCGTTCGCTTTGTGTCCGCTCCTTTGTCCATCGTGGCACACGCGACAATCCGGGCCTGGTTCTCGGCCTCGACAGGGGTGGCGCCTGCCGCGGCATGGCTTTCCGCATTTCGCCTGAAAAATGGAAAGAGGTGATCGATTATCTCCGCGCCCGCGAACTGGTCACCAATGTGTATCTGGAGCGCCGGGTGCGGCTGCAGCTTGCCGGCCGGCGCCGGGTGGAAGCGGTCGCCTACATCATCGACCGCGAGCATGAACAATATGCCGGCGCGCTCGATGCGCTTGCGGCGGCACGGGTGGTGAACGACGCAAAAGGCCAGTCAGGTCCGAATGATGCCTATGTCTTCAACACGCTGACGCATCTGAAGCAGATGGGCATTCGCGACCATTGGCTGGAGCAGGTCGTCAACGAAGTGGAGCGGCTACGCGCCGCCTGATCTCAGGCAGTTGCCGCGTTCAGCTTGCGCAGCTCGACCAGTCTTTCGACCGCCGTCGGCGGCAGCGGCAGATGCGGATTTCGTTCGACGGTTTCGAGCAGAAGCTCGTCGCTTGCCCGCTCCGATACCTCGATCAGATGGGCGAAAAAGGCGTCCGGATCCATTCCCGGCATGATTGGCGGCAGGATTCTCACTTTGAAATGACCGGGATAACGACGAATGCTCCGCCGCGGCCAGAACAGACCGGGATGCATGGCGACCGGTACGACGGGGAGGTTAAGGTCGCGGTACATGCGGGCGATGCCGTATTTATAGACCGGTTCCGCACCCGGCGGGCGGCGGGTGCCCTCGGGATAGATGATGAGCTGGCGGCCGGTCGAAAGCTCCTCCTTCGTGCGTTTCAGCACTTCCACCATCACCTTGCCGCGGGCGCCGCGATCGACCGGGATCATGCGCTGCTTCTTCGCATACCAGCCGAAGAGCGGAATCCACATCAGTTCGCGCTTCAGGATGTAGACCGGATCCTCCAACCAGGGCAGCAGCGCGTAGGTATCCCAGAAAGACTGATGCTTCGGCGCCAGGATGTAACTGCCATCAGGCAGGTTCTCCAGGCCCTCGATCTCGAAGGTAGTGCCGACGATCACTCGCATCAGCCAGTGGTTGGAGCGCGCCCAGTTCTTCGGGATCGCATAGGCGATCTTGCGCGGCACGACGAAATAGTAGGGCGAGAGCACGATCATCCGGATGATCAGGTTGGCATAGAAGATCGTGTTGAAGAGAACGGAACGCAGGGCGATCATGAAACTTTCCCGAGGCATGCTCACGCGACCGGCCTACACGATATTGCCCGTCATAAAAAGCGTTTGATGCTGCCTTGATGTAAAAGCCTGGAGCAATTCCAGCAAAAGTGCGCAGCGGTTTTGCGTCCGGAATTGCGCAAAACAAGAAGATAGAGCGTCCGTAGCGCGTCCTATCCGACGTGCGGCTTTATTGCTGGCCGGACGCATTTGCCGAGCGCAGCCCGGTGTGGCGGCCGAAGCCGGTGATGTTGCGGGCGCCGGCCAGCAGCACTTTCGCATATTCGGCAAGCATGACGCGCATCGCATTCGGGTCGGTGAACCAGTTGCTGCTCTTCAAATCCGAATTGACCACGGGATAAGCGATGAACTCGATGTCGGGATCGACATAGGAGAGTTCGGCGAGGCTTCGGGGCATGTGGTAATTGTTGGTGACGATCAGAACGCTCCGGTATCCCTTGGCGTGGATCCAGTTCGAAGCTTCCTCGGCATTGCCGATCGTGTCGATCGCATCGTAGCCGATATCGACACAGCAGGAGAACAGATCGGCCGAACCCTGCGTCATTTTGCGGATCTGTGCCGGCGTCGTCGTCGGGTGGACGCCGGAAATGAGCAAACGTTTGCCAGCACCCTTCTGCAACAGCTCCACGGCCTGGTCGATGCGCTGGTAGCCACCCGTCAGGACCACGATCGCATCTGCCTTCGGCTCGGCTGGCGGTCTGAGTGTCGTCACCGAATCGGCAAAACGCAGAAAACCGCCGAACACCAGGGCGATTACCAGCAGGCAGCCAAAGCCGCCCCAGCGCAGCAGGCGGCGGATCGGCCCGCGCCGCGGCGGCAGACCCACCGGGCGATCAAGCTCCGGGTCCTGATGAAGCGGGTTGGGTGTCGTATCTCCCATGGTCATGAATCGTGATTATACGCTGATTGCGGCGCAGAACAGACGCTTTCATGGCAAAACGGCACGGTCACGATCAACTTCCGATGCCGTCGGTGCGCGTCGGGTCCGAGCGTAGTGTATCGATTTCGTAGATCGTCCGCATGACGGTCAGCCGCGCGGTGAAGGTGGTGAGGAGCGCGATGATGATCATCGTCGCGAAGATGCCGGCATAACCAAGCACGCCGACGGAGAAGGTGCCGAAGAGCGCGGTCGCCTGATCGGTTTCCGGGGTGGCGAGGGTGCGGCTTTGCCAGAAACCGGCGGTGGCGAAGAAGAGAGCGGCAAGCGCGCTGCCGATCGCCGAGCCCTTGAGGCTGATCTTCAGGAAATGCTTCTGGAATTCGCTGGCGACGAAGGAGCTTTCGGCGCCGACGAAATGCAGCACTTCGACGACGTGACGGTTGCCCGACAGCGCGCCGCGCGTGGCGAAGACGACGGTGAGCACCATCGCCGTGAAAACCAGGAGCAGGATGCCGGTGCCGATCATGACAGTCGTGTGCGCCATGGACACCAGCCGGTCGACCCAGGTGCGGTGATCGTCGAGGCTGGCCTGCGGGATACTGTCCTTCAGCAGCGCCCGCATCGAATCGAAATCCGGCGGATTGCTTTCGTCGATGGTGATGATGACGAGGCGGGGAACAGGCAGATCCTTGAGATCGAGACCGGGGCCGAGCCAAGGTTCGAGCAGGCGAGCGGTTGCCGCTTCGTCGACGATCTGGCCGCTCTTGGTGCCGACGAAGGTCAGCGCCAGGTCGCGCGCCTGGGTCAGCGCTTTTTCCATGTCGAGATTGTCGTCCGGCTTGATCTGAATGGTGATCTCGCGGGAGATCTGGCTCTCCCAGCTTGCCGCCGTCGAGCGCACCATGCTGACGCCGCCGAGCGTCAGGCAGGCGAGAAAGGCCATGATTGATATCACCACCATCAACGCACTGCCCTGGATGTTGGAAGGCGGCAGGATCGGCGCGGTCGGACGCACGCGCAATTCCGGCCGCTTCTGCTGGATCTTGGCAGCCGCCTTCTCGGGGTTTCTGGACGGGGGCTCAGTCATAAATATCGAGATGCCCCTCTGAGAGGATCATGCGGCGGGCTTCCACCTGTTCCATCAGCGCCAGGTCATGCGTGGCGATCACGACCGCCGTGCCGAGGCGGTTCAGCTCGAGGAAAAGATTGAGCAGGCGTTTGGCCATCGGCGGGTCGACATTGCCCGTGGGTTCGTCGGCCAGCAGCACTTCCGGCCGGTCCATCAGCGCCCGGGCGATTGCGGCGCGCTGCTTCTCGCCGCCGGAGAGCACAGGCGGCAGCACGTTGATGCGTTCGCCAAGGCCGACCCATTTCAACAGTTCCAGGACGTCGGTCTTGTAGGAGCTCTCATCCTTGCCGCGCACCCGTAAGGGCAAAGCGACATTCTCATAGGTGGTGAGATGGTCGAGCAGGCGGAAATCCTGGAAGACGATGCCGACGCGGCGGCGCAGAAGCGGCAGTTCGGGGCGGGGGATTTCGGAAATGTCGCGCCCGAACATGCGGATCAGGCCGCGTGTCGGCTGCAGCGACATGAAAAGCATCCGCAGCAGCGACGTCTTGCCGGCGCCCGATGGGCCTGTCAGAAACTGAAAGGATTTCTTCGGGATGTCGAAGGTCAGGTCCCGGAGGATTTCCGGGCCCATGCCATAGCGCAAACCGACATTCTCAAAGTGGATCAACGGGCAGCTCAGTCTGTTGTGGGTTTCACCGCACGACTTGTTAACCAACACCGTTAACAGCCGGTAAATTTTGCTGGAAAGACGCCCGTTTGATGGCGATCTTTGCGAAGCATTAACCATTAAAATTTACGACTGAGCAGGATTCGTTTCAATGCCAGATTTCTCCTGGCAACGAAACCATGTGGACATCTGCGAGGCAGCCACCATGGAAGCATCCTCCTTCAGTCGCCGGACGCCGGGCCAGGCCTATGATTTCCTGCCGCCGGAGCCCGCCAACCGTCTGTACCGCTCGGCGCGCCCTGCCGATATCTCCGACGCTGAATTCGTTACCCTCGGCAAAGTGCGGCCCAGGGAATTCAGCGCAAGGACCCATAACGACAACCGCAAGCGCATAGCTGCCGCACGGGCTGCACAGCCGCCGCTCATGCCAGCGATGGCCGCTTCCGTTCTGCGGACAGCGGAATCCTGGCTGCAGCGCGCGTCGATGCGGAGCTTCGCAGCGCTGGTGCTGGCGCTCGTCGTGCTCGTCTTCGGGCTCGCGGGTGGTTTTTCCGGCCTTTCCGGCGAGCGCGCCACTTCCGGAGCGCCGCTGCATTTCACCCACGTCACGGTGACGCCGCGTGATGCAAACGGCATGCGCGTGCTCGTTATCAACGGCATCATCGAAAACGAGAGCGGCACGACGCAGACGGTGCATCCGATCCGTGCCGATCTCGTGACCGACGAGCGGCTGACTGCAAGCATCGTCATCGACCCGCCGGCCGATGTCATCTATGGCGGCCAAAGCCGGGGCTTCTCGGCTCGCGTACAGCATGCCGGCGGAAAGATGCCGGAGGTCCGGCTTTCCTTCCTGCCATAGACGTAACAGGACATGGAATGGTCGACTTTCCCGCCACAGGTCGCGCCAATCCCGTTAATTTCATGGTCGGCGAGGCTGTTTCAGGCTCGCATATGTGCTAACGGCTTACCCTTCTTTTCATGGAGCAAGCCCTTATGCCTGTCGTGCGCGGAAAAAACATCGAGCCGCTTTTCACCGCCGAGCAGATCGCCGAGCGCAATCATTCGATGGCGCGGGAGATTGCCAGTGGCCCGACCAAGGACCTGCTGGTCATCGCCGTGCTCAAGGGCTCCTTCATTTTCGCCGCCGACCTGATCCGCGCCCTGCATGATAGCGGGCTTGCCCCGGAGGTCGAGTTCATCACTCTGTCGAGCTACGGCATCGGCACGGTTTCGCAGGGCGTACGCATCGTCAAGGATATCGACAGCGACGTGCATGGCCGCGACGTCCTGCTGATTGACGATATCCTCGAATCCGGCCGAACGCTGCTCTTTGCCAAGGAACTGCTCTTCGAGCGTGGCGCGCGCAACGTCACGATCGCCGTGCTGCTCGACAAGCGCGTCAAGCGTAAGGAAAAGCTGGAGGCTGATTATGTCGGCTTCGAATGCCCCGACTATTTTGTCGTCGGCTACGGCATGGATGTCGCCTATGCCTTTCGCGAACTGCCCTTCGTCGGCGTGGTCACCGGGGACGCCTGAGCCGCTGCAAAGTGTTACAGCGCTTTTGCGCGACATGCCTTAGCCGTTCGAGACGGGTTGTTAACCATCTCGTCCATCGCTTCACCATCTTTACCGATCGAAAAGGAAAGTCTGGTGATTTCCGTCGCGGGGCTGACGACGGAGCGATGCACATATGGCAAGAATTCTGATTACGGAAGACGAGGACTCCCTGCGGTCCTTCGTAGCCCGGGCCCTGCGGCTCGATGGCCACGAGACCGATGAGGCCGCCGATGGGGCTGAGGGGCTGGAGAAGCTCAAGGACGGGGTCTACGATCTGCTGCTTTCAGACATCCGCATGCCCGTGATGGACGGCATTGAACTCGCCCATCAGGCAAAAGACGCTTTTCCTGGCTTGAAAATCCTGCTGATGACCGGCTATGCCGAACAACGCGAACGGGCCGACGATCTTGCCGAGAAGATTATCGACGTCGTCGCCAAGCCATTCGCGCTTCCCGATATCCGCAAGGCGGTCGCCCGGGCGCTTGTCGCTTAGAGCCTGGATGCCGAAAAGTATCAGCGCTTCTCGGTCGACATCCCGCTCTATTTCTCTGATTTAGATCAGGTTCAGATTCTAGGCCGCTCCGGTCTAGAATCATCCTTTCCAGTGCGCGTCCTATCATTGCGCGGAGGCGTAAGGCCTACTGGATGTCCAACAACCGTTCGAGATACCGCCGTTCCATTTCCTGCGGCGGATTGTTGCCAAGCTTTTCGCGAATCGCGTCGAGGATTTCTCGTGCCCGCTGAACGTCGATTTCGTCAGGCACCTTCACGCTGTTGTCGCCGAAATCCGGCCCCTGGGGCCGGCGCGGCCGGCCGAGCGGGTCGCGGCCGTTCTGGTCGCCTTGGCCTACCTGGCCATTCGGACCTTGACCCTGCTGGCCCTGCTGCGCCTGCATCATCTGGTTCATCATGTCGCGGGCGCCCTGGCGAAGCGCTTCCAACGCGCGGCCCTGACCCTCGACGGCCGGTTGGCCGCGGCCCTGGCCGAGTTCACGGCCGGCGCCTTCCATTTCGCGCTGCGCCTGCCCAAAGCCCGGGCCGGGTTTCATTCCCATCTCGCCGAGGCTCTTCTGCAATTCGCCGAGCTGCTTGCCCAGCGCATCCTGCTGGGCGCGCAGCTGTTTCAGCGCCTCACGCAGCTGCTCGGCCGTCATCTGGTCGGAGGGCTGCTGTCCATCCTTGCCTTGCTGGCCCTGTTGCTGATCCTGCGGCTCGCCGTTCTCTCCGGGGTTCATCTCGTCGAGCAGTGGATCGTTCTCGCCCATGTCGGGCTCGCCGCGCTGCATGCGGTCCCTGAGCTGCTGGTCGAGCCGGAAGGTCTGCTCCATCAGCTTTTGCTGGTCGCGCAGGATCTCGCCGAGCTTGTCGATCTGCTTGCGGGCCTCGCTGTTTTCCTGGCTCTGCTGGCTGCGCTGCGGGCGGCCGGCCTGCAGGTTGTTCATCATCCGCTGCAATTCCGACAGCATCTGCTGGGCCGCGTCACGATTGCCGGAGCGGGCGAGATTTTCGATCTGATCCATCATCCGTTCCAGATCCTGCTGGCGCAGAATGTTCTGCGCGTTCTGGTTCGGCTGCATTGGCGCGTTCTGCATGCGTTGGGCGAGCTCGGTCATATAGTCCTGCATCGCCTTGCGCAGCTCGTCCATCAGCTTCTTGATCTCTGCGTCCGGGGCGTTGCGGTCCAACGCGTCGGCGAGGTTCTGCTGGGCCTCGCGCAGCTTGCGCTCGGCCAGCGAAAGATCGCCGTCCTCCATGCCGAGGGCAATCTCCCACAGATATTGGGCCGTATCCTTCAGCGCATCCTCGCCCCTTGCAAGCTTCATACGCGTCAAGGCGGATTCCAAGAGCAGGTAGTTGGTGAGCTTCGGGATGGTCTCCTCGGGGCGGATGGTCAGCGCCTCGTTCAGGGCGATGGCCTGCGGCATCTTGCGCGTATCGAGCGCGAAAACCTGCCGTTCCTCGGCGACGGCTGCGGCGAGCGGTTCGTTGAAGGGGCGTGACGGTAGCGTCATCTCATGCGGCGGGCTGCGGCCGGTCTGGCCGGCGGCATCCTTGGCGACGAGCGTGATGCGCACACGTTTGCCGGCAAGCGGATGTTCGGTCAGGTTGCGGCTGGTTACAGCCTTGGCGTCGCGGGCGTTGCGGCGGGGAATATCCAGCCGATATTCCGGCAGTGGATAGAGCGGCGTTGCCGTCGGATCGGTTTCGACGGGAACAATCTCCGCATGCGCCTCCTGGACCCCGTAATCGTCCTTGACGGTGAAGGCGATTTCAAGCGCGCCGTTGACGCTGGGCTTCGGCAAGCCGTCGAAGGCAATCTCTGGCGCCTTGTCGGGGAGTACGTCGAAGCTCCAGCGGCGGCCGTTGACCTCGAGTGCACCGTTCTCCTGGAGCTTCATCATATGCGTCTGCGCGATGAGAGCCTGGCTGGTCGGTGCCGCCGTCTGCTGCTCGCTGCCTGATGCCGCCGTCTGCTGCGGCTTGGTATCTGCCTGCACGGCGATATCCTGCGCCTCGCCGTTCGCCTTGCGGAACACGACCTTTTCGGCCGTCTTTCCGCCGCTGACGCGCACGGTGAGGCTTGAAAACTGCGGAATGCCGATCGGCGCCTGCTCGCTGCCGTCAGCCGTCAGATAAACCGGGGCGCGACCGGTATAAGAAGGCGGCGTCACCCAGGCGTCGATGCGCACTGCCGGATCGCTGACCACCTGCTCGGGCGCCGCCTGCAATGCGTCGCGGATCGAGCCGCCGTTGATCGACAGCGAATAACCGAAGGCCGTGACGAGCAGCAGCGCCGGGACGGCGCGCAGGGCGAAACGATCATGCGCGGCGATATCAGGCCGCGGCAGTCCCGCATCGAGCGCTGCGATCTTTTCAGCCATGCGCATCTGGTGCTCGCGCCAGAGCGCCCGGCCGAAGGGCGTATCGAAGGCCGGCTCGTCTTCCTGGACGGTGACCGGCTGGTGCGGCAGGCCGTTGCGCTCTTCCAGCATGCGGTCGGCTTCGGCGATCCTCGGCCAACGCAGGGTGCGGAAGGGGAGGAGCGAGACGAGAAAAGCGGCAGCAAAGGCGATGAGCAGCAGGATGCGCAGCCAGTCAGGCACGCTGCGGAAGAGGCCGAACCAGGAGGCGGAGAGATAAAAGGCGATGACGGACAGTACCGGCATCAAAGGCGGCAGCAACTGCTCGAAAAAGAGCACGATGCGCGCCAGCAGGCGTTTCGTCGTCACCAGCCGGGCAAGCGAGGGACGGAAGGCAAATGCACCCTTCTTCTGCCTCGAGGGGCTTGTCATCGGTCCGGTCTCCGCGATCTGGCGTTCTGGAACAGAGGGCGCTTCCGGCGATTGCGGGGCAATACGCTCATGAACGAAAGGATAACACTCTTTGTGGCGAAGGCGAGGGCGAGCGGCCGGTAATACCGGCTTTTCACGTTTATTCGCCAAAAAGTGATGGCTTGTTCAGTCGAGCCAGGCCGGAACGGAATCGAGGCTGATCAGCTCGGCATAGGTTCTGCGCGGTCGAATCGTATGGAAATCGCTGCCCCTGACCAGAACTTCGGGCACCAGCAGGCGGCTGTTATAAGTGCCGGCCTGGACCGCGCCATAGGCGCCGGCAGTGCTGACGGCCATCAGGTCGCCGGGCTTCGGCATCGCCATCTCGCGGTCGAGCGCCAGATAGTCGCCGGTCTCGCAGACGGGGCCAACGACATCGGCGCGGATGCGCGGCGCGTTGGCCGCCGAAATCGTTACCGGGCGAATCTCGTGATAGGCCTCGTAGAGCGTCGGACGGATGAGATCGTTCATCGCGCCGTCGACGATGACGAAGGTCTTTTCGCCGCCATCCTTCACATAGAGGACTTCTGTCACCAGGATGCCGGCATTGCCGACGATCAGGCGGCCGGGTTCGGTGATGATCTTGCAGTCCAGGCCGCGCAGCTGGTTCTTGACGATTGCCGCATAGGCGTCTGGCAGCGGCGGCGGATTGTTGTCGTCCTTGTAGGGAATGCCGAGGCCTCCGCCGATATCGACGTGATGGATGGTGTGGCCGTCGGCGCGGAGCGTCGCGACAAGGTCATGCAACAGCTTGAAGGCGTCGTCGAAGGGCTGCAGTTCGGTGATCTGGCTGCCGATATGCATGTCGATGCCGGTGACCTCGATGCCGGGTAACTTTGCGGCATGGGCATAGATGGCGCGGGCGCGCTCCCATGAGATGCCGAATTTGTTTTCCTTCTTGCCGGTCGAGATCTTGGAATGCGTCTTTGCATCGACATCCGGGTTGATGCGGAAGGAGACCGGCGCTTTTTTGCCCGCGCTCACAGCGCGCTGGTTGAGGATTTCGAGCTCAGGCTCGGATTCGACGTTGAAGCAGTAGATGCCGGCCTCAAGGGCGAAATCCATCTCGGACGGCGTCTTGCCGACACCTGAGAACATGATGCGGTTTGCCGGAATGTCGGCAGCAAGCGCGCGGCGCAGTTCGCCTTCAGAGACCACGTCGATGCCGGCGCCGAGGCGACCCAGCGTCTTCAGCACTGCCTGGTTCGAATTCGCCTTCATCGCATAGCAGACCATGGAGTCCATGTCGGCGAAGGCTTCCGAAAAGACGCGGTAATGGCGCTCCAGCGTTGCAGTGGAATAGACGTAGAAAGGTGTGCCGACCGCCTTGGCGATCTCGGGAACGGGGACGTTCTCGGCATGAAGGACGCCGTCTCGGTACTCGAAATGGTTCACGGGCTTGTGCCTTAAAGAAGGGGATCGAGAAGGAAGGGCTTGTCGACGGTTCCCGGCTGTTTCGTCGGCTTGGAAACGTCGCCTTCCTTGGTTGCCGCAGCGCTCGGCGGATCGAGGTCGCCCTTGCGCCCGCATCCGGCAACGGCAAAGCCGATGACGGCGAGAACCGCCGTCAGGCGGACGAGGTGCGGCAAGCTCTTCATGGATATCCTCTTCTGCGGCATGTGACGGCATCATTCATATCGAATGACGGACATCTTCATAGCGAAGTTTATCCGCCTTGTGCACCCTGATTGTTGGACGGTCTTTCCGCCAGCAGGAAGGGCGCGGGCGGCTTTTCGCCACGCCTGGTATCTCTTAGTTGCGGGCGCGCCAGAAGGCGATCTGCTTGCGCACTTCGGACGGCGCTGTGCCGCCGAAGCTCTTGCGGCTGGCGACCGAGGCCTCGACGGTCAGCACATCATAGACCTTGTCGGTGATGTCGGGATGGATCGCCTGTAGATCGGAGAGCGGCAGCTCGGCAAGGTCGCAGCCCTTGCTTTCGGCCAGTGCGACCGCGCGGCCGGTGACGTGATGGGCGTCGCGGAAGGGGAGGCCGGCTTCGCGCACCAGCCAGTCGGCAAGATCGGTCGCGGTCGAATAGCCGGAGCCGGCCGCCGCCTTCATGCGCGCGGTGTTGACAGTCATGTCGCGCACCATGCCGGTCATGGCAGCAATTGCCAGTTCCAGGCTCTCGGCTGCGTCGAAGACCTGTTCCTTGTCTTCCTGCATGTCCTTGGAATAGGCAAGCGGCAGGCCCTTCATGATCGTCAGCAGCGCCACCAGCGAGCCGTTGATGCGGCCGGTCTTGGCGCGCACCAGTTCGGCGGCATCCGGGTTCTTCTTCTGCGGCATGATCGACGAGCCGGTCGAGAAGGCGTCGGAGAGACGCACAAAACCGAATTGCGGGGTCGACCAGATGACGATTTCTTCTGCCAGACGCGACAGGTGCATGCCCGCAATCGCTGCGATCGACAGAAATTCGATGGCGAAATCGCGGTCGGAGACCGTATCGATGGAGTTGCGGGTCGGCTCGCGGAAACCGAGCGCCTTGGCCGTCATATGGCGGTCGATCGGGTAGCCGGTGCCGGCAAGGGCGGCGGCGCCGATCGGGCTTTCATCCAGATGCTCGATGGCGTGGCGCACACGCGAGCGATCGCGGCCGAACATTTCGACATAGGCCATGCAGTGATGGCCGAAGGTAACGGGCTGGGCAGTCTGCAGGTGGGTGAAGCCCGGCATGACGCTTTCGGCATGTTCCTCGGCGCGGTCGAGGAAGGCCGCGATCAGGCGGGTCAACATCTGCTCGGTCTTCTGCAGCTCTTCCTTCACCCAGAGACGGAAGTCGAGCGCCACCTGATCGTTGCGCGACCGGGCGGTGTGAAGACGGCCGGCGGCCGGTCCGATCAGCGTCGCCAGGCGTGCCTCGACATTCATATGGATGTCTTCGAGCTGGCGCGAGAATTCGAAATTGCCGCTTTCGATTTCTGACAGGATCGTGTTTAGCCCGTGAACGATCTTGTCCTTATCTTCGGCGGAAATGATCCCCTGATGGGCAAGCATCGTCGCATGGGCGATCGAACCGCGGATATCCTGCGCGAATAGCTTCTTGTCGAAACCGATCGAGGCATTTATCTCCTCCATGATCGCGTCCGGGCCGGAGGCGAAGCGACCGCCCCACATCTGGTTGGAGGATTTGGTGTCCGTGGTGTCGTCGGCCATGAAGGTGTCCGCCTTGAGGATGCATGTCCAGGAGAATGAAATGACGACAAGAAAACCCCTCGGGCTGCCATCCCTGAAATGGATTGCGATGGCCGCCGTTGCGGGTGTCGTTGCCGGTGCGGCAGCGGTATACGTGAAGGAGACGGGGATTGGCAATGGCGGCGGCGAAACGGCTTCTGGCGAATGCAAGCTTGCCAAGGATCGCGTCGCCAGCGTCACACCGCTGATGAAGGGGCAGGTGGCCGCCATGGTCGCCGCCTACGAGCCGCGCAAGCTGACCGCAGTCTCCTTCAACGGGCCGGACGGCAAACCGCTGACGCTCGATCATTTCGCCGGCAAGACCGTGCTTCTCAATCTCTGGGCGACATGGTGCGTTCCCTGCCGCGAGGAGATGCCGGCGCTGAACGCGCTCGAGAAGGAGATGGGCAGCGACAGGTTCCAGGTGGTGCCGGTCAATATCGATACCGGCGACGACGAGAAGCCGAAGACGTTCCTCACCGAGATCGGCGTCGATGCGCTGCAGCTCTACCGCGACAATACGATTTCGGTGTTCAACAATCTGAAGAAAGAGGGCCTCGCCATGGGGCTGCCGGTGACGCTGTTGATCGACGACAAGGGCTGCCTGATTTCAGCGATGAACGGCCCGGCTGCCTGGGACAGCGAGGATGCCAAGGCGCTGATCAAGGGTGCGATCGGGTCGTAGAGCCGCGACCGGTTACTCTCTTGTGCTAAGGACGGTGCTTCGAGCAGCAGCGTTTAACGCGTCGGGACCGGCACTTCGCCGCGATAGTCATAGAAACCGCGGCCGGACTTGCGTCCGAGCCAGCCGGCTTCGACATATTTCACCAGCAGCGGGCAGGGGCGATATTTCGAGTCCGCCAGGCCGTCATGCAGCACCTGCATGATCGAGAGGCAGGTGTCGAGGCCGATGAAATCGGCAAGCTGCAGCGGCCCCATTGGATGGTTGGCGCCGAGCTTCATCGCCGTATCGATGGCGTCGACCGTACCGACGCCTTCATAGAGCGTGTAGATCGCTTCGTTGATCATCGGCAGCAGGATGCGGTTGACGATGAAGGCCGGGAAATCCTCGGCGACGGTGATGGTCTTTTCCAGCGTGCCGACGAATTCCTTGGCGGCGGAGAAGGTCTTCTCGTCGGTCGCGATGCCGCGCACCAATTCGACCAGCTTCATCACCGGCACCGGGTTCATGAAATGTATGCCCATGAAGCGTTCGGGGCGGTCGGTGGCGGCAGCAAGCCGGGTGATGGAAAGGGAAGAGGTATTGGTGGCAAGCAGCGCTTCCGGCTTCAGGACCGGACAGACCTGCGCGTAAATCTTCCGCTTGACTGTTTCATCCTCGGTGGCGGCCTCGATGACGAGATCAGACGGGGCGAGATCATTGACATCGGAAGAGCCAGTGATGAGCGACAAGGTCGACTTGCGTTCCTCTTCGGTCATCTTGCCGTTCGTCACCAGGCGGGCCAGGTTGCCATTGATGGTGGCAAGGCCGGATTCGATGCGGTCCTGGGAGAGATCGTAGATGTGAACCCTGTAACCTGCGGCGGCCGAAACATGCGCGATGCCGCAGCCCATCTGGCCGGCACCGATAATACCAATATTCTTCAACACCGCATTCATCTCCAAACCCCCGCACGGCATTCGCCCCCGCGCCGCCGCATTTTTCTAGCAATACTGCCGGACGAAGGATCGCCCGGCAGCAGTAGTAGCCCGATAAAAGATAATTTTCCAGTCATTCGCAAGTGCGAAAGAAAAGCATTTGACGCGGTCAGAGCGCCTTTTCCAATTCCGGCAGGGCCTCGAAGAGATCGGCGACCAATCC